>JANNVG010000616.1:0-3718 GCA_031414395.1 Fimbriiglobus sp. | reverse complement strand
GCGCTCGCGATGCTCGCGGCGAACAGAATCACCTCGCCCTCACCACACGCAACCCCACCCGCAGCGACTCGAACGCCAGCTCCTCCTCCCTCACATCATCCAACCCCCGCCACTCGAACCCGGCCACGTCGTCCAGACTCTGCACCGCGTCGGGGTGTACCGCCATTGCCGTGAACATCAGGTCGCACACGGGGTACGTCACCCCGCGGTAGGTGTAGAAGTTCGGGTACGAGGTCAGGTACTTCAACTCGCTCACTTCGATGCCCACCTCTTCGCGGATCTCCCGCCGCACCGCGTCCTCCGCCGTCTCGCCGAAGTCGATGAACCCGCCGGGGATGCCGAACAGCCCCTTCGCCGGCTCCTTCGCCCGTCGCAGGAGCAGAATCCGCCCGGTCGCATCCGACACGAACGCCGCAGCGGAGACGGTCGGGTTGAAGAAGAAGCAGAAGCCGCACGCGGGGCAGACGAGCGGGTTGACGCCGACTGTCACGGCAGCGGCACAACTCGGGCAGTGGCGGAAGTGCTGGATCGGTTGCATCTCGGTTCCCAGAGTTCCAGGTTCCAAGTTCCAGGTTCCAAGTTGAAATCATCGACCCGGAACACCTTCGGGCGTTCCCCAAACCGACTTGCCCTTCCGTCGCTATCAACCTGGAACCTGGAACTTGGAACCTGGAACTGACGGGTTACGGTATATTGGCGTCACCTCCCGTGGAGCCGACGATGTCCCGCTCTCTCCCCATTCTGTTCGCCGTGTTGCTCCTCCCACTCGTCGCCCGTGCCGACGGCGACCCGAAGGCTGTCAGCTTCGAGAAGGACGTGCTGCCGGTGCTGCAAGCCAAGTGCTACTCGTGCCACGACGCGAAGAAGGCACGCTCGGCGTTGCGCCTCGACGTGCGGGCGAAGGCCTTTGCGGGTGGGGAGACCAACAAGCCGGGCGTCGTGGCCGGCAAGAGCGGTGAGAGCGAAGTGTACAAGCGGGTGGTGAGCGCGAACGAGAAAGAGGTGATGCCGCCGAAGGGCGACAAGCTGACCGAGAAGGAAACCGCGGCGCTCAAGGCGTGGATCGACGCCGGGGCCAAGTGGCCGGACGCACTCAGCGGCGAGGCGAAGGCGACCCACTGGGCTTTTCTCGCCCCGAAACGAGGCGAGGTTCCAAGTTCCAAGTTCCAGGTTCCAAGTAAGAACCCGATTGACGCGTTCGTGCTGTCGCGGCTGGAGAAGGAGGGCATGAAGCCGTCCGCCCCTGCCGAGAAGGCCACCCTCATCCGCCGCGTGTACCTCGACCTCATCGGCTTGCCGCCGACGCCGGCCGAGGTGGACGCCTTCGTGAAGGACGCCGCGCCCGATGCGTTCGAGAAGGTGGTGGACAAACTGCTGGCGAGCAAGCACTACGGCGAGCGGTGGGCGCGGCTGTGGCTGGACGCCGCCCGCTACGCCGACAGCGACGGGTACGAGAAGGACAAGCCGCGGTTTGTCCACTTCTACCGCGACTGGGTGATCGACTCGTTCAACGCCGACCTGCCCTACGACCAGTTCTTGACGCACCAGCTCGCCGGCGACCTGCTGCCGAACGCCACGCAGGCGCAGAAGGTGGCCACCGGCTTCCTGCGGAACAGCATGATTAATGAAGAAGGGGGCATCGACCCGGAGCAGTTCCGCATGGAGGCGATGTTCGATCGCATGGACGCCGTCGGCAAGGCGATGCTCGGGTTAACCATCCAGTGCGCGCAGTGCCACACGCACAAGTTCGACCCCATCTCGCACCAGGAGTATTACCGCCTGTTCGCCTTCCTGAACACGGCGAACGAGACGAGCATGACGGCGTACACGGCCGACGCCCAGATCACGCGGGCGGACCTGTTCCGGCAGATGAAGGAGATCGAAGACGGGCTGAAGCACGGCAAGGCGGATTGGAAGACCCAGATGCGGGCGTGGGAGAAGACGCTCCGCGACGCCCGGCCGAAGTGGGCCACGCACACGCCCGAACTCGACGGCAGCGGCGGGCAGAAGAACTACTCCCTCGACGACGGCTCCATCCTCGCCGCCGGCTACGCCCCCACCAAGAACACCGACGCCTTCACGGGCAAGACGCCGCTGAAGGCGATCACCGGCGTGCGGCTGGAAGTGTTGAACGACCCGACGCTGCCGCACGGCGGGCCGGGGCGGTCGCTGCACGGGCACTTCGGGCTGACCGAAATCCAGGTGGAGGTGGGCGGCAAGAAGGCGAAGATCGTGTCGGCCGTGACGGACGCCGGCCCGCCGGAATCGCCGCTCGACAAGCAGTTCGACGACAAGTCCGGGAAGAAGCGGGTGATGGGGCCGGTCGAGTACGCCTTCGACGGCAAGGACGAAACGGCGTGGACGAACGACATCGGCCCCGGCCGCAGTAACCAGCCCCGCACGGCCGTGTTCGTGTTCGACACGCCGCTGGTTGTGCCCGCCGACGCGAAGGTGACGGTGAAGCTGGTGCAGAACCACGGCGGGTACAACAGCGACGACAACCAGACGAACAACCTGGGCCGCTTCCGCATCAGCTTCACCGACGCGAAGGAACCCAAAGGCGACCTGCTGCCGCAGTGGGTGAAGGAGCCGACCGACACGCGGAGCGAGGCGGACGACGCGGCCGTGTTCGCCGTGTGGCGGACGACCGTGCCCGAGTGGAAGGACGCGAACGCCAAACTCGAAGACCTGTGGAAGCAGCACCCGAAGGGGACGAGCCAACTGGTGCTGAGCGAAATGAACACGCCGCGGAGCACGCACCTGCTGAAGCGGGGCGACTTCCTGAAGCCGGCGGAGAAGGTGAGCACCGGCACGCCGACGTTCCTGCACACCATGCCGAAGGACGCCCCGCCGAACCGCCTGGGCTTCGCCAAGTGGCTGACGGCGAAGGAGTCGCCCACCACCGCGCGGGCGTTCGTCAACCGCGTGTGGCAGGCGCACTTCGGCACCGGGTTGGTGGGCACGCCGGAGGACTTCGGCGTGCAGGCCGATGCACCGACGCACCCGGACTTGCTCGACTGGCTGGCGTGCGAGTTCATGGCCCCGACGACGCCCGGCGTGAAGCCGTGGAGCGTGAAATACATTCATTCATTGATTGCAAACTCCGAAACCTATCAGCAGTCGTCGCGGGTGACGCCCGAGTTGCTCGCGAAGGACCCGCAGAATCGGCTCCTGGCCCGCGGCCCGCGGTTCCGCGTGGACGCCGAGGTGGTGCGGGACGTGGCCCTCGCCGCCGGCGGGTTGCTGAACACGAAGGTCGGCGGCCCGAGCGTGTTCCCGCCGATCCCCGGATTCCTGATGCTGCCGCCGGCGAGCTACGGCCCGAAAGTGTGGCCCGAATCGACCGGCCCGGACCGGTACCGGCGGGGCCTGTACGTGTTCCGCTTCCGGTCCATCCCGTACCCGCCGCTGCTCGCGTTCGACGCCCCCACCGGCGATTTCGCGTGCGTCAAACGGGGCCGGTCGAACACGCCCTTGCAAGCCCTCGCCGGGCTGAACGAGCCGGTATTCGTGGAGGCCGCCGCCGGCCTGGCGGCCGAAGCGATGAAGCACAACGGGGCCGAGGCGGCGAAGTTAGCGTACGCCTTCCGCCGCTGCGTGTCCCGCCCGCCGACCCCCGCCGAAGCCGCGATTTTGGCCGAAACCCTCGCCGACGAACGCACCCGGGCCGGCGACAAAGCCCCCCCCGCCGCCGCCTGGACGGCCGTGGCCCGCGTAC
>JANNVG010000615.1:0-2342 GCA_031414395.1 Fimbriiglobus sp. | reverse complement strand
CGCGGCCCGCCACGCCGTTTGATACCCTCAGTGTTCCCCCCTCGGCGGAATCCCACCCCATGCGTCACGTCGTCGCCCTGCTCGTCCTGTTGCCCGCCTCGCTCTTCGCCCAGCAGCCACAACCGATCACCCCCAAGCCGTTCGACATCACCGACTGGACGCCGCGGCCGGCGGTGGGCAAGGGCGAGGCGTGGGAGAAGATGACCGACCCGCAGTGGGACGACGCCCGCTTCCTGAAGTCCGACACCGGCCCGGCGTTCAACGCCACGTTTCGCTACCCCGTCGGGTTGACGCAGCAGACACTTTACAAGGGCACGGCGGTGAAACTGGGCGACAAGGGCGACGCCTGCGTGCTGTTCGACCGCGCTACCATGCGAATGGCCGCCGCCTGGACGGGCGGATACCTGCAACACTCCGCCCGCCGGTTCGCCCTGCTGAACACGCCGACGATGCCGACCGGCGCGCTGCCGCTGTTCGGCTCGCTTCCGGCACCGGGTTGGGCCGACGCGAAGGGCCAGTTCCCCGCCACGCCGGCCCCGACCGCCCCGCTGCCGGCCGACCACGCGAAGTACCGCGGGCACTACCTGACCGGCGGGCGGGTGGTGTTCAGCTACACGGTGAACGGCGTCGGCGTGCTCGATTCCGCGAAGCTGGTGACGGCGAACGGCAAGACGGTCATCGCCCGCACCGTTCGGACCGACGCCACTGACAAGCCGTTGACACTGAACACCGGCGACGGCCGGCAGGTGAAATTCGCGGCGAGCAAAGAGGCCCAGGTGTCCACGTTCGTGTACGGCGGCGACGTGAAGGCCGAGGCCGACGACCTGCGCGACCTCATCAAGCCGGGCAAGGCCCGCTGGGGCAAGCCGCTGGAAACGAAGCTGGTGAAGGGCGACGAGTCCGGGCCGTTCGCCGTGGACACGCTCACCATCCCCTACGAGAACCCGTTCAACGCCCTCTTCTTCTGCACCGGCCTCGACTTCCTGCCCGACGGCCGCGTGGCGATGTGTACCTGCCACGGCGACGTGTGGCTGGCTCAGGCGAACCCCGACCGCAAGGTCGGGGGTGATGTGGTGACGTGGCAGCGGTTCGCCACCGGGTTGTATCACCCGCTCGGGCTGAAGGTGGTGGACAAGAAGATCGTGGTGCTCGAACGCGGGCAACTCACCCGCCTGCACGACAGCAACGACGACGGCGAGGCCGACTTCTACGAGTGCGTGAGCAACGACTGGCACACCGGCGCGGGCGAGCACAGCTACGACACCTGCCTCGAAACCGACCCGGACGGCAACTTCTACTTCTTCAAGACCGGCGACCCGGAGTTGCCCAGCGGCGGCACGCTGCTGAAGGTGAGCAAGGACGGCGGCAAGGTGGAGACGTTCGCCACCGGCTTCCGCCATCCCATCGGGATGGGCATGTCGAGCACCGGCATCATCACCGGGGCCGACCAGGAGGGCAACTACATGCCGGCCACCCGCATCGACCAGTACACGAAAGGCGGGTTCTACGGCGACCTGCGGGCGCACCACCGCAAGGTCGCCCCGACCACCTACGACCCGCCCCTCTGCTGGCTGCCCCGCGAGGTGGACAACTCCGCCGGCGGGCAGGTGTGGGTGCCCAAAAACGAGCCGCGACCGCAAGGGAGCGGGTGGGAGAAATCCCCGCTCGCCGGGTTGCCCCTGCACCTGAGCTACGGCCGCTGTCGGGCGTATGTGTTGCTGCGGCAGGAGGTGGACAAGGGGCCGGTCCAGGGAGGCGTGGCCGGGCTGCCGCTGACGTTCCTGAGCGGCTCGTGCCGCGGGCGGTTCGACCCGGACAACAACCTGTGGGTGTGCGGGCTGAACGGCTGGCAGACGGCGGCGCAGAAGGACGGCAGCTTGCAGCGGGTGCGGTACACCGGCAAGCCGCTCGACACAGTGGTGAAGCATCAGGTGACGGACAAGGGCGTGCGGCTCACGTTCACCCGCCCGCTGGACAAGAAGACGGCCGAAGACCCGGCCAACTACAAGGCGGCGGCGTGGAACTACATCTGGAGCGACAAGTACGGCAGCAAGCGGTGGCGGCCGAGTGCTCCGAACATCGAAGGGCAAGACGAGTTCGCGTTCGCCTCGGCCACGCTGGAGGACGAGACGACGGTGTTCCTGAAAGCCCCGACCGCCGTGACCCCAGTGATGCAACTGCAAGTGGGGTACAACGTGAAGGCGGCGAAGGACGACGCGAAGGTGAGCGGCTCGGTGTTCCTCACGGTGCATCAGGCGGTGAAGGACAAGTAGGGCCGGTGGTTGTAAAACAACAAAAACAACCCCAAGAAAAATAAACACAAGCCACACCACAAACACCCC
>JANNVG010000614.1:0-3742 GCA_031414395.1 Fimbriiglobus sp. | reverse complement strand
GCGCTCGCGATGCTCGCGGCGAAGACAAGTCACAATTCCCCGTTGAACACACCTTCTCCATTCATGGAGTGGGGGTCGGGGGTTGAGGTCTCCTCCCACTCCGTTCGCGCCACTTCTGCCGATCCGCCGCCCGCCCGCCCCGCCGGCACATCTGTTCCCGGTTGCCCGCCTGCGGCCGTTCGCCCACAATACCCGATGAACGATTCACCCCCCCCTACAACCGGAGCGGTCCAACTGATGGACAAGGTGATCCGCATCCTCACCTGGACGGTGTTCGGCGTCGGCTTCATTCTGGTCGTGCTGGTGTCGCTCCTGGCGTCGCTCACCGGCATGTCGGCGTTCGCCCAGCAGCCGGCCAACGCCACCCGGTCGAAGGTGAAGGTGAACGTCCCGCAGGACGACGCCGAACTGGTGATCGAGGGCAAGCCGACCCGCACAATCGGCAAATCCCGCGAGTACGACACGCCCGACCTGGAGCCCGGCAAGAAGTACCTGTACGAGATCAAGGTGGTGTGGAAGCCGAACAAGTTCACCACCCTCACCCGCACGCGGGTGGTCAAGTTCGTGGCCGGCGACGAAGTGACGGTGGACCTGACCGCCGCCCAGCCGACGGACACGGCCGACGTGCTGCTGAAGCCGGCTACGGCCGACGTGCTGAAGGACATGGCGGACGCGGCCAAGCTGACGAAGGACGACGTGGTGTTCGAGCCGAAGGCGGCGGACGCCCGCGGGCTGATCGCGGCGGTGTCGGCGGGGGCGAAGCGGGCGGTGGGCGTGCAGCCCGACGCCGACAAGGTGAAGGCGATCACGCAGGCGGTGACGAAGGCGGAGCTGGAGGGGAAGATCGACGTGCTGAAGGTGCCGCCGGCCGAGTGCAAGGACTACGCCGAGGCGACGGTGGTGTTCCTGTACCTGGGCGAGGAGGGGAACGCGGCCCTGCTTCCGACGCTGCTCCGCGACGTGAAGGCGGGCACGCGGGTGGTGTCGTACCGCTTCACGATGGGCGAGTGGAAGCCGACCGCCACCCGCAAGGGGACGAACGCCGACGGCGACGAGTACGAGATTCACACGTGGACCGTGACCGCCGCCGACAAGACGAAGTACGGGGCGAAGTGACGGCGGTTCGGTCGGTCTTCGCCGCGACCCGTGGGAGCGGTCGGCCTCGCCCGCTCCCACAGGTCGCGGCGAAGAGTGGCACTCACGCCACGGCCGCCGGCTCCTCGACGGTGAGCAGGCCGTCGGGCAGTGCGGCCGGCTCCAGGTCGGTGAAGAACTCCACCCGGCCGGTGCTCACGTCGTACATGGCCCCCACCACGGCGATGCTGCCGTCGTCCACCAGCCGGCGGAGGGTGTCGCTCGTCTCGGTCACGTCCTTGACGGTTTTCAGCACGTTCTGCCGGGCCACCTCGTCCACCCGCCGCTGCTGCTCGTCCGGCGTGAGCGTCCCGTAGTCGGTGATGAGGGGCAGGGCGGACATCCGCACCTGGTCGAGTACCGGGGCCAGGTGCTTCAGGTTGATCGGGTTGTCTTGCCCGCTGGCGGTCAGTTCCACGGCCGCCCGCACCGCCCCGCACTTGGTGTGCCCGAGCACCACCACCAGCTTGGCCCCGGCCACGGCGGTGGCGTACTCCATGCTGCCGAAAATCTTGGTGCCGCTCACGTTGCCGGCGATGCGGATGACGAACACGTCGCCCAGGCCCAGGTCGAACAGCAGCTCGGCCGGCGAGCGGCTGTCGATGCAGGTGAGCAGGACGGCCAGCGGGTGCTGGCCGGCGGCGGTCGCCAGCACCTGCCGGCCCAGGTCGCGGGACAGGCGGCGGCCACTCAGGAACCGCTCGTTCCCGTCCTTCAGCACCTTCAGCACGTGGGCGGGGGTGAGGGCGTTCTGCACCTCGCGGCTGGTGTAGTCGATGAACAGGGTGCGGTCGGCCAGCTGCGGGTACTTCTCCTTGAACCCCCGCAGGCTCACCTTCACTTCGCGGGCCGGGGCGGTGACGGTGTGGTACTCGGTGATCAGGTCGAAGATGTCCGGGTCGATGTAGTCGGTGTTCGAGGCGTCGAGCAGCAGGTGCCCGCCGGCCGGCACGTCGTCGAGCGCCCGCGACAGGGCGGCGCGGTTCAGGAAGCTCACCTGGTTGGCCAGGTTGATCCGCACCACCTGCCCGCCCAGGTGCGTCTCCACCACCTTCTCCATCGGCCGCCGCATGTTGCTCCGCAGGATGAACGCCACGCTGAACGCCAGCCCGATGAGCACGCCGATGAGCAGGTCGGTGAAGACGATGGCCACCACCGTGACGGCGAACGGCAGGAACTGCTGCCACCCCTCCTTCCACATCCGCTTCCACAGTTTCAAGCTGGTCAGCTTCATCCCGGTGACGATGAGGATGGCGGCCAGGCACGACAGGGGGATCATGTTCAGGGCGGCGGCGGCGAACACCACGCACACGCCCAGCAGCACCCCGTGCCAGATGGCACTCAGCTTGGTCTTCCCGCCGGCGTTGATGTTCACGGAGCTGCGGACGATGACGGACGTGACCGGCAGCCCGCCGATCAGCCCGCACACGACATTCCCGATCCCCTGCGCCCACAGCTCGCGGCTGCTCGGGCTGTCCCGCCGCTTCGGGTCGAGCTTGTCCACCGCCTCCAGGTTGAGGAGCGTTTCGAGGGACGCCACGGCCGCGATCACCACCGCCGCCATGTACACCGCCCCGTTCTTCCACTGGCTCCAGTCGGGGGTTTTGATCTGGTCGAATACGTCCATCGGCCGGTCGATCTTCACCTGCACCAGGTGCGAGGTTTCCACCTCCCACGGCACGCCCACGTTGACCTTCGCCCAGCGGAAGAATTCGGCCAGGGCCACCCCCCACAACACCACCACCAGCGGGGCGGGGATGAGCGACGTCTTGAGCAGCTTCACCCGCTCCCACACCAGCATGAGGGCGACGGAGAAGACGCCGATGAACAGCGCCCCCGGCTGGAAGTCGTCGAGGGCGGCGAGCAACTCGGAGAACGGGGTCTCGTGGTCCGACTGGAAGAAGGCGAAGTCGCCCTCCGGATCCTTGTCGTGCCCGACCAGGTGGGGGATCTGCTTGAGGATGAGGATGACGCCGATGGCGGCCAGCAGCCCGTTGATGACGGCCGACGGCACGTACCGGGCGAGGAACCCGGCCTTCAGGATGCCGAGGACGATCTGAATGACGCCGGCCAGGAAGACGGCGAGCAGGAACGTCTGGAACGAGCCGAGGTGGAGCACCTGGGCGGCGACCACGGCCGTCAGGCCGGCGGCCGGCCCGCTCACGCTCGTGTGCGACCCGCTGAGCACGCCCACCAGCACCCCGCCCACCACCCCGGCGATCAGCCCGGCGAACAGGGGCACGTTCCGGCTGTCGTCCAACCCCTCCGCCCGCGACGCCAGCGCCACCCCCAGGCACAGGGGCAGCGCCACCACGAACACCACCAGCCCGGACACCAGATCCCGCGGCAGTGTGCGGGCGAGTGGTTCCTTCGTCGAATTCATGACGGCGCGTCCTCGGGTCGATTGTGGCCGTTATATGGCACTGCCGCGGGCGGTCCAAACGGGAATCGGCAGCCGGTACACCACGTGAGTCACCCCACCCCCACCCCAGACTCGTTAGCCCGACGCGCGAGCGAGGGGCCGGAGACCGTTCTGAACGACAGGAAGGTCAACACCACCTACCGCCTCCACTGCGTTCGCATCACCCCTGGCCCCTCGCTCGCGCGT
>JANNVG010000613.1:0-3689 GCA_031414395.1 Fimbriiglobus sp. | reverse complement strand
TCCCACGGAAGGGTACGCCTCGCATGACGCCTCTGGCTTGGGTCCGCCACCTGTGGACCGGCATCCTGTTCCCCACCGCGGCCGACGCGCACACCGCCGTTCGCCTGCGGTCGCTGCTGCTCGTGCTGCTCCTGCCGGCGGCGCTGCTCTACCCGTGCATGAACTTCATGCTGCTGGAACCGGACGAGGCCCGGTACGCGCAGATCCCCAAAGAGATGCTCGAAGACGGCAACTGGGTGGTGCCCACGCTGCACAACGAGCCGTACCTGGACAAGCCGCCGCTCATGTACTGGCTGGTGGCCCTCAGCTACAAGCTGTTCGGCGTGAGCGAGGCGAGCGCCCGACTGATCCCGGCGGTGTGCGTCCACGGCACCATCCTGATGGTGTATCTGCTCGGCCGGCGGAGCCTGGGCGAGCGGGCGGCGTTCTGGGCGGCCATGCTGCTCACGGTCGCGCCGGGCTTCCTCGGCATTGCCCGGCTGCTGGTGTTGGACGGGTTGCTCACGTTCTGCGTCACCACCTCCGTGTTGTGCGGGTTCGAGGCGGTCCGCACTGGCACCTTCCGCCGCGGCTGGTGGGTCGCCGCCGCCGTGTTCAGCGGGTTGGGATTTTTGACGAAAGGCCCTATCTCCGAAGTGCTGTTGTTCCCCCCGCTGATCGCCTTCGGGTGGCTGATGAAAACGAGCCGCGACCGCGAGGGAGCGGGTGATTCGCCCCCCGCTCCCTCGCGGACGCGGCTCATAGCCCGCATCGGCTGGCGGAACTGCCTCCTGTTCGCCGCCGTCGTCGTCGTGGTCAACCTGCCCTGGTACATCGCCATGGGCATTCAGCAGCCGGAGTTCCTGCGGTACTTCTTCTGGGAGCACAACGTCCTGCGGTTCGTGAAGCCGTTCGACCACCTGCAACCCGTCTGGTACTACGTCCCCGTGCTGCTGCTCGGCTTCCTGCCGGGCGTGGTGATCGGCGTGCCGTACCTCCGCAGCCTGTTGAAGGGCGAACCGACCCGCTCCACCGCCGGCGGCTTCTGGCTGCTCTCGGCTTTGTGGTGTATCGCCTTCTTCAGCATCTCCGGCAGCAAGCTGCCCACCTACATCCTGCCGGCGTACCCGCCGCTCTGCCTGGCGCTGGGCGAGTTCGTCGCCCGCACCCGCTGGAACAAGTCGCTCGTCACCCGCGGGTTGATCGGCACGTTCGCCGTGCTGCTGGGTGTGGTTCACTTCGCCTTCCTGCCGTGGTACGCCAAGGAGCGGTCGCCGATGGGCCGGCCGGAACTGGTGACGGAGTACATCGACGACCCGACCGCCACCGTCGTGACCTACCCGCGAGAGTTGAGCAGTGTGGCGTTCTACACCGGCCGCCGCGACATCACCCCCGTGCGGACGAAGGACGCGAACAAGATGATCGTGGACAGCCACTTCCGCCCGCGGACGGTGGTGCTGTTCACGCACGACCACTCGCTGCACGGGTTCAAGGAGACACTCCGCGGGGCGGTGGGGTGCCAGGTGAGCGTGACGGACTCGCGGGACATGCGACGAAAAGACGGGCCGAAGTGGGTGAACGACCTGCTCGGTGGCGGCCCCTGGGGCCTGTGCGACATCGCCGTCGTGGAACCACCGAAGGCGGTGCCGAAGCTGGTGCCCGTACCCACCGACCCGAACCTTGTGAAGCAGGCGGGCGGCGTTGGTGGTGGGTGAATTTCTACTCTAACCCCCGTCACACCAGCTTCAGGATGACATTGTTTACGAGGTCGGAGATCACGTCCTCGGCCTGGTGGATAGTGATCTCGACGAGCGACGGGTGCGCCGCCATGTTCCGCTTCACCAGCTTCTCGTTCAGAATCTTCTTGGTGTTTTTGTCGATGATGCTGGCGACCCCGCAGACTTCGATCACCTCGAACTCCGTGAACTCGTCGGCGAAGTCCTCCTTCTTCGTCATCGAGACGCCAGAGCGCTTGGGGTACTTTTTGACGATGGCCGCGTTGAACGCGGCGAGGTGTTTGGCCACCACCCACGTCACCAGGTGGTCGTAGGCGAGGTTCCACGTCATCACGATGGCCGCGCGGAACGCACCTGAGCGGTAGCAAGTCAGCGCCTCGGTGAGGAACAGTCTCTCCGCCGAGTCCGGCACCTTCCCCGGCAACCCGACGAGCATAGCAGATACAGCAATGGCCACGGGTCGGGAGCCGTATTTAACCTCAATGGCGGCGCGTACGCGCGCCTCCAGCCGATACCCACGCGTGTCCTTCAACAGCTCCGGGGGCTTTTTGTCGGCGATCTGCTGGAGCAACCCGTGGACGTTTCCCGGCTTCCCTAGGTGGAGTTGGTCGTAGCACCGGGTGATGTCCGCGGGCGCAAACCGATCCTTCTGTTGCTGGGTGTGCACAAACCAGCCGAAGTGCCTGATGCGGTCGGTGTGACTCATCCCCTCCATACCGGGGATGAGCTGAGCGAACTCTTCGAGTGTCATGGGGTGAGTTGCCTTATGCCTTGGGCTGCGTGAGTTGGTTCAGGCCGATGTGCGTGATCTTGTAATGCGCGCGGGTTTCCCCCGGTTCGACCCACTGCTTGGCCTTGAGCTGCCGGAACGCGAGAGTCATGTCCGGCGGAACCGGCAGGTTCAGATACCGGTAGCACGTGAACACATGGTCGGCTCCGATCTCAAGAATCTGCCGGAACTCCTTGAACCACTGGGTGATCGCCATGTAACGCAGGTGGTGCCCGAGGGGCTTGATTTCGTCCATGTAGGCCTTGAACGACTTCGGGCCGCTGTCAAAGTCCAGGTCAGAAATCAGGTTGGGGGTGCGCAGCTTCTTCGGGGCGCTCGTCCTCAATGGCGCCGCCGGGGCAGGCGCGGGCGAGTCAAGCCCTTCTTCCGCAACCTCTGCATCCTTGTATTCGGTGAACAGGTCGCGCGGCTGGCCGTTCGTAGTACCGTTGCTGGCCGGCGAAGCTGGAAGGGCGGGCGATGCTGGGGGAGGTTGGATGGGCATCACGATCTGCTGCGGTCGAACGGCGTTCGCCAGCGTCTGCGCGAGCAGTTGGAGGTCGCCCGAAGCGCCCTCAAACTCGACCATCACCACGCGCACTTTGGCCCGTTCACCGGGCGCGGGATTGCTCCCCTTGTTTCGCACTGCATGCCCCCTTTTGTGCTTTCGCGGGCGTTTCGAATCGCCCTACTTTGGACACGACCATTAATGTCTGGTTCGCAGTATTTTACCTAGTGATGGGTGGCGGTACTATCTCAGCATGCCCAGACGGGCGACGGAGTGTATCGATTGTGTGGTTTCTGCTGCCTGTTCAGTTCTGGCCACCTTCCTCGTCGACTTCACCGTTTGACTTGGATTCAAACGACGATTGCGCTATGGATGCTGCGCAAACTGTGGCCCGGCTCACCGTGGAGGGGCAATCTGCATGAGGCAGTGACCAGCGGGCGTAGTCAACTGATCCCATCAGCACCCCGCCCGCAGGTCCGCCGATGCGTTCCATCGACCCGCACATCCGGATGATTTCCCGTACCACCGACGACTACGCCCGCATGGCACACGCCGGGTGCGACCGCGGCACCGATGACGTGACCGCCCGCGAGTGGTCGTGGTCGTGGGTGTGGGTGATCCTGAACGGCGGCACGGTAGTCGGGCTGGGAACGGCGGTGATCGGGCTGACGGCGTCGCGGGTTCGGCGGCAGAAGGA
>JANNVG010000612.1:0-12356 GCA_031414395.1 Fimbriiglobus sp. | reverse complement strand
GGGGCGGCCCGCCACCCCCCCCGCCGCTCTCGGTGTTCAGCACCCGGTCACTGCGTTCCCGGTTCCAATTCTCACTTGGGGGCGGTGGCCACCAGCGGGGTGACGGTGATCCGCTGCTGGTTGTTGGCGCTGCCGAACTCCCAGGCGCCGGTCTTCTCGTCCTGGTGCAGGCCCTGGAGCCAGTTGCCGTTGTACTGCAGGTCTTTCATCTCCCGCACGGCCCCGTTCGCCTTGTCGATGGCGGCGATCTTGTGGACGGGCTGGCCGTTCGGGTTGCGGCCGGGGGCGCTCGGGTCCGGGTAGGACATGGGGTTGGCCACCAGCAGGCAGGGCAGGTCGTCGAACCGCTCGACGATCAGCCGCTGGTTCTGGAACTCGGTCTCCATGTACCACAGCCGCTTGCCGCTGCCGCGGTCGAAGGCGTAGGCGACGCCGTTCACCCCCCGCACGCGGGTGGGCGACATCTGCCCCATGCTCTGCTCCGGCTGCTGCACCCCCGTCATGGGGCGGTTGAGGAACACGTAGAAGCGGTCGGCGTCGGCCATCAGCAGCGGCTTGAGGATGTTGAACTTGTCCTTGGTCTTCACGTGCTCGTCCACCTTCTTGGCGTCGGCGGACACCTGCTGGAGGGGGGCGCCGGTGCGGGCGGACAGGATGTCGATCTTGCCGTCGGCCGACACCACGCCGGTGATCTCCGGGTCGACGGACTCGAGGGCGGCGGAGTCGGTCGGGTACTCCTTGCTCCACACGTCTTTGCCCTCCAGGCAGTCGTAGAGGCGGAGCACCTTCGGCTTCTCCTTGCCGGCGGAGGAGTCGAACACCAGCAGGGTGCGGCCGATGATGTGCAGGCGGGCGAAACTGCCCTTCCCCATGACCATGTCGCCGAAGTCGGGCACCTTGGGCAGTTGCACGCCGTCCACCGCGCGGAACACGCGGGAGGTGTGCCCGGTGGCGGTCGGCTCGACCAGGAACAGGTGGCGGGCGTCGCCGAAGATCATCGCCCGCTGGGCCACACCGGCCCGCTGCCACAGGACGTTGCCGGTGCGGGGGTCGCGGGTGCTCATGCCGTCTTTGGTGAGGACGGTGGCGTAGTTCGGCTGGAGGACCATCGACCGGCCGAGTTTGAACGCCCACTCCGGCGTCTGCTGGCCGGTCTGGTTGTTGACCACCTGCGGGGTGACGGTCATGTCGCCGGTCGTGTCCACGTCTTGCGTCCACTGGTTGATGCCCCCCTGGGCGGTCGGCCAGTTGTTCCCGTGCAGGTTCACCTTCCACAGCGGCTTCTTGTTGCCCGTGGACAGGTCGAAGCACTGCACCCAGGTGCCCGACTGCCCGAACGTGTGCAGGAGCATCATGTGCCCGCTCACCTGGGCCAGCCGCTGGTTGGGCATGCCGCCGTTCGGGTTCGCCAGGCCGGAGTTGTTGTAGTTGAAGAACTGCACCGGCATGCCTTCCGTCTTCAGCTTCTCCTTGTTCGTCACGCGGTCGGTCACGACCACGCTGGCCAGGCCTTGGCCGTGCACGTCGTAGTCGAGCGTCACCCGGTTCCGCTTGAAGAACGACATGGCCCCGCCGTCCGTCACCAGCCCCAGGCTGGACATCGGCGCGCGGTACTGGCTGTTCTGGTTGGCCACCGCGTCCACCTTGTACTTGTTGATGGACGGCGGGCGGTCGCTCTCCAGCGACGGCAGGTAGCGCTTGTCGGCGATCAGCTCGCCCAGCAGGTCGGCGCCGGTCTTGCCCTCGCGGACGGCGCTGGTCGGGAACCGCTCGGCGATGCGGCGGTACAGGCCGAGGGCGTCGTCGGTCAGCCCGCGGTCGGTGAGCACGCGGGCGAGGGCGTCGGTGGCCCTGGCGGCGGTCGGCGCGTCGCGGTCGTCGTCGGCTTGGGCCACCAGATTCAACAGCAGGTCTTGCGCCTCGCGGCGGTGGCCGTCGTCGTTGGTGGCGGTCAGCTTGTCGGCCAGCAGGAACTGGGCGTCGCGGCCGTTGGCGAAGTACGGGCCGAACGCCTTGACGAACGCCCGCAGGCGGGGCAGGTCGTTGGCCCCCTTCACCTCGTCCCACTCCTTGGCCACTTTGTCCTCGAGCGGCTTGCGGGCGGCCGGGTCTTTGGCCTTCCGCATCATGGCGTCGATCCGCCCGGCCGCCCACACCTCGGGCAGGGCGAGGGTGTTGGGGTCTTCGGGCACGGGCAGCATCTTGTTCCGCTCGCCCAGCCCGGCGTACGCGCGGTAGGCGTCGAAGGCGTCGGTCAGCCGCCCCTGCTTCTCGCGACCGTCGGCCACCAGGTTGTAGTACAGCCCGCGGCGGCGGATCTGCTCCTCCAGTTGGCGGGGGTAGTTGACCGGGTCTTCATTGTCCAGGGGGAACTCGCACAGCCCCTTGTACTCGGCCAGCAGGTTCTCGACTTTGGCGAAGTCGGGTTCGCCGCGGATGACCGCGGTGTAGGCGTCGTACAGCTTGTTCTTCAGCTTCTTGGTGGTCGGCTCGTCCGGCTTGTTCGCCTCCGACTTCTTGAAGAAGGCGATGGCCTCGTCCAGCTTGCCGGCTTCCAGTTTCAGCTCGCCGTTCCACAGCAGGCCGATGGGGTCGTTCGGGTTCCGCTCCAGGGCCACCTGCGCCTCCCGCTGCTTCACCTCGTTCAGTTGGAACCACATGACCTCGGTGGCGCTCTGGCTGAACATCAGGCCGTCGTGGAACACCAGGTTGCCGAGGGTCTGCCGCGGGTCGCCGGCGGTCGGGCCGGCGGAGTCTTTGCGGCGGTACGGGGTGTGGCTCATCTTGCCGTCGAGGCCGTTCACGGCCAGCACGCCGGGCGTCTTGTCGTCCGGCTTGTCCGGGTCGCCGATGACCGGCAGGTAGAACTTGCCGTCCTTGCCCACCACCCCGTGCCCGACGGGGGTGGCGATCCTGGCGTCGTTCTCCCACGCGGGGGTGGCCCGCTCGCGGTCGCGGCCCTCCTGCTTCTCGCCCACGATCTTGTACGCCCGCACTTTATCCCGCCCGACCACCAGCACCTTGTCGCCCGTCACCCCGCCGACGTACAGGTCGTCGGCCTTCCGCTTCTCCTCCCACAGCATCTTGCCCGTGCGGAGGTCGAGGCACTGGAGGGCGCCGCTGTCGTAGGCCGTCACGAACACCCGGCCGCCGGTGATCATCGGGGCGGACGCCCGCCACCGCTGGTCTTTGACGCCGCCGCCGCCCACTGCCCCGCCGCCGGGGTTGAACCGTCCGGGTTGCGGGTTGGCCGGCGTCTCGAGGGAGGCGTAGGTGTGCGCCCACAGCAGGCTGCGGGCGTTCAGGTCCACGGCCACCACCGCGCCGGAGTTGGTCGGGCACACCATCACGCCGTCGGCGGTGGCCAGGAAGCACCCCTGGAAGCGGCGTCCGGCGTCCTGTTTGATGGGCGTGTTCGGGCGGCCCAGGTTCTGCACCCACACCAGTTCGGGCTGGCGGGTGGCCGGGCTGACCTGCCGGCCGGGCTTGGCGTTCAGCTTCACCACCGGCGACTCTTTACTCGGGTCGAAGCAGGCCAGCTTGAGCGCGCCGTCCCGCTCGAGCAGCACGTACAGCTTGCCGTTGACGGTGACGGGCGGCCCGAGGAAGTAGGCCCCTTCGCCCAGTTGCGAGGCCGACGCGATCTTGTCCTCGTCGTCCCGAACGCCGGCGGTGCCCAGCTCGCCCAGGCGCCAGGCCAGGTTGCCGGTCTCCAGGTCCACGGCCACCAGCCGGTTGTACTCCACCTTCCCGCCCTGCGGCTGCATGACCGGGTTGCCGTTCCAGTTGTTCGGGTCGAACGTGGCCACCCCCGGCGGGATGTTGAAGTCGTCTACGAAGTACACCCGCTTGCCGTCGTGACTGAGCGAGCCGGCGAGCGGGTTCTCGAACAGCACGCCGGGCAGGGAGTTCACCCAGGTGGAGTTCCACTGCTCCTGGTTGGTCTTGTCTTGCGTCAGCAGGGTGGCGTCCTCGCCCCCGCTGGGGGCGCCGCGGTGGATGTGCGAAGCGCCCCACTTGGCGTCGGTGTACCAGGCCAGGTCGCCGACCCCCCGCACCCGCCCGGTGGAGTCCTTGCAGTCCTTCGTGTAGAAGGCGTACACCCCGTCGTACCCGCGGAAAATGATCATGTTCGGGGCGGTGACGGGGAAGAACGACGGGAGGAGCGGCGTCTTCTTGTTCTTGTACGCCACGTTCGCGTAGGCGGCGTCGATCACCCCCCGCACCCAACTGTTCGCCTTGTCCTGCTCCTCCAGGCCGAGCGTGTACAACACCGGCAGTTGGAACTCGTACTGCAGGAACGGCACGCCCGCGTCGGCCGTGGCCGTGCGGGTGTTGTCGCCCCCGCGGCCGGTGACGAACGCGGAGTCGACCGCGCCGCCGAACAGCATCTGCACCGGGCGGTCCAGCTCGCCCTTCAGTTGCTCGACCGAGTACACCTTCTTGCCGACCTGCAGCCCCTCCCGCGGGAACTTCTTCTCGAACTTGTCCCACACGCTCGCCACCTCTTCCGTCTGCTTGCCGTCACTCGCCCGGCGGAGGGCGACGGCGGCGCGGAACAGGGCGCGGGGGTCGAGGATCTTGTCGGCGTCCGGGCGGGCGAGCAGGCGGCGGTAGCTGTACGCCGATTCCGGGTAGTTGCCCGAGTCCAGGTACACGGCGGCCAGCAGGGTGGCCGCCTCGGCCCCGGCCTTCGTGTGGTAGTACCGCTGGGCGATCTCCGCCAACTTCGGGCGGTCGTACCCGTTCTCCTTCGCCTGCTTCAGCAGGTTCTCGGCGTCCGGCCCGTAGAAGTTCTGGTAGTACTCCAGCCCGTCCTTCGGGAGCGTGCCGATGATGCGGTTCGTCTCCTCCTTCACGCTCCGCCGCTCGCCGTTGTCGGACCCGTCGGTGTACAGGTAGAAGTAGTCGCTCTTGGCATCCAGGATGAGCTGCGCCACCCGGAACAGGTTCTTGTAGTTCTTCTGGGTGATCGCCGGGTCGGCGTACTCCAGCAGCCCGCGGAACAGCTCGTTGGTCTGCTTGTTCTCCGGGAAGGACATCTTCTCCGGCTTGTCTTCCTTGGCCGGCTTGGTGCCCGGCTTGACCGGGTCGGCGGGCACCGGCACCGGCTGGGCGGCGGTCGGCCGCGGCTGGGTCAACAGAACCCCGCCCAGACCGGCGGCGATCAGGGCGAAGGCGAACAGGCGGAATCGGGTCGAGCGCATTTGGGTGTCTCTTCCGTGTCCGGAACGCGACGGTGGGTGGTGGAGTTAGATTGTGACCGCGGCCGATTTTGTCCACAAGGACAAATCGCCCCTCTCGGTACAAACTGCCGCCGCCCGCCCGCGTTCGGGTGCAGTTATCATGACGGGCGAGCGGGCGGACGGCTAACCCGATTGTGTAACGAGGTGCGATTTTGGGGGCGGCGGCGTGGTCAGCGGGTGCCGCGTCCGACGCCAACGGCGTCGTTCGCCCAGCCCAGGGTTGAGGTGCGAAGCACCGACACCCTGGGAACGCAACACACCACCAACGCCCCGACCCCAACGGGGTCGGTCACAACGGACCCCAGGGTGTCGGACCTTCGGTCCTCAACCCTGGGCTGAGAGAACAACCCCGTTGGGGTTGAGTCGCCCTCCGGGGTGGTTCATTTCGTCCAGTCTTCGACCTTCAGGTTCGGCACCTTGCCGAAGTCGGACAGGTTGCGGCTGACCACCGTCAAGTTCCGCGACCGGGCGATGGCGGCGATGCGGAGGTCCATCGGGCGAATGCCGAGTTTCAACGCCTGGAGTTTACCCAACTCCACCCCGGCCGCCGCATCGAACTCGACGATGGGGAATTTCTGGAGTGACTGCAACACCTTCACGAACAGGTCGTACCCGGCGATCAGGTCTTGCGGTGTCTTGGCGCGGTTCAGTCGGGCGTGACAGCCGTTCGACTGCTCGTGGTACGACACCACCGACACGCCCACGTCCCCGTCGTTGAAGGCGTCCAGGTGGAGTTTCATCATGGCCGCATCGGGCATGGTGTCCCACTGCCAGACGGACAGGTGGTCGGTGTCGAGCAGGTGGGTCACGAGTCGATCTCCGGTTCCGGGATCGGGTCGCCGGGGTTCCAGTCGTCCGGCGGCAGTTGGCCGGTGATTCGGAAGTACCGCCCGAAGGCGATGACATCGGCGAATTCCGGGTGGCCTTTCAACACGCCACGCGCCGCCATCATGTCGGCGTTCCCCGGCGGAGCCGGGAACTGCACTTGGAGCGCCGCCACTTGGGCCTTCAGTTCGGCCACGTCGCGTTCCAGTTGTTCGAGTGTCATCGGTCGCCCTCCGGGGTGAGTCACGCCTTCGCCAACTCGTCGTCCACCAGCTTCCGCACCACGTCGTTCGCCGCGCCCTTGTTCGCCTTCATCACCGCCCCGACGATGGACATCTTCGCCGCATCCTTGCCCGCCTTGAAGTCGGCCACCGCCTTCGGGTTCTTGCCAATGGCCTCGATGACGGCGGCCCGCAACGCGCCTTCGTCGGCCTCCTTGATGCCCGCCTCGGCCTTCGCGTCGGTCAGGCTCACGCCTTTGTCGAGCATGACCTTGAACACCGCCGTGCGGTCCATCTTCGACAGACTCGCCGTGCCCTTGAGGAAGTCGGCGAACGCCGCCGCCGCCATCGGGAACGCCTCGATCTCTTCGTTCCGCTCGGCGAGGGCGGGGTAGATCAGGTCGCTGATGCGGTTGGCCGCCGCCTTGCCGTCGCCGCTGACCTTCGCCGCCGTCTCGAAGTACGCCACCATCGCCCGCCCCTTCGCCGTCAGCACTTCGGCGTCGTAGGGCGAGAGGCCGTACTGCGCTTCCAGCCGCTTCCGCTGCGCCTGCGGCAGTTCGCCCATCTCGGCTTTCACCTGCTCGATCTGTTCGGCCGTCACCACCACCGGCACGAGGTCCGGCTCGGGGAAGTAGCGGTAGTCGGCGGCTTCTTCCTTGCGGCGCTGCACAACCGTCTTGCCGCGGGCGTCGTCCCACCCGGCGGTTGTCTTCGACTTTCGCGAGAGTTGCGGGAATGATGCCTCTGCGATGTGTCTCGGCATTTCAACCGTGAGCGCGAACTCCGTCGCGTCGTCGATGTTTTTCTGTTTCGCACCGTACGCGATCTCTGCGATGCCTGTGTTGAGTTTGAAAAACTCTTGCTGGATTTCCTTGAGTTTTGGAGCTTTGCCGAAAAAGTCGTCGTATTGGCGCTGAGCTTCGTATGCGATGGCCCGACCCACTCCCCGGAAGCTGTTCAGGTTCTTGATTTCGACGATGTCTGTCGTCCCTAGTCGAAGTCCCATGCGTCCTGTGGGTAATGGAATCCATACGTTCACGTTCGCGTCGCACCGCAGGCTGCCCTCCTGCATCTCGCAGTCGGACACCTTCAACTCGCGGAGCATCAGCCGCAGTTCGTCGAGGTACGCGATCGCTTCTTCCGGGCTGTTCATGTCGGGGTGACTCACGATCTCGAGCAGCGGGGTGCCGGTGCGGTTCAGGTCCACGCGGGTGTCCCCGCCGCGGCCACTCTCGTCGTGAATGTTCTTGCCGGCGTCCTCTTCCAGGTGGGCACGGATGATGCCGATACGCTTGGCCGTGTTCCCCTTCTTCGGGTCGGGGTGCACGTTGATGTCGAGGAACCCGTCGTGGCTGAACGGCAGATCGTACTGGCTGATCTGGAAGTTCTTCGGCAGGTCGGGGTAGTAGTAGTTCTTGCGGTCCCACTTGGTGAAACCGGGGGCGTACCCCTTGTGCGTGGCGATCTGGCAGTTCAGGGCCAGTGCCGCCTTCAACGCCAGGTGGAAGGCCTGCCTGTTCATCACCGGCAGCGCGCCGGGCAGCCCCAGGCACACCGGACACGTCGCCGTGTTCGGGGCTTGCCCGAACTTGTTCAGGCACCCGCAGAACAGCTTCGTCCGCGTCAGCAACTGGACGTGAACTTCCAGCCCGATGACGATCTTGTACGGCAGGTCCGGCATGACGGCTCCGATCCGAGAGTAGGCCGAGAGGATGCCGGAATTGTAGCGAATTGGTTCCGAGACCTCACCCCCCGGCCCCCTCTGCTGTTGGGGGAGCGGGGCGGGGCGGCGGTCCAAATTCCGGCCGGAACTCGGAAGAACCGGCGGAACCGATTCAGTTCGCCCAGTTTGCCGGCCGATCTTGCTGTAGCCGGGGTCTGTGACCCCGGATCTGACCGGCCTCACAGAGGCCGGCTACAGCGATGAGGCGACCATGCGGCGGGGTGTGTGTTGGATGCTGGTGCTCGGGCTGACGACGGCGACCGCCGTCGGCTGCAAGCACGCGCCCGCCCCGCGGGTGTACTACCCGCCGCCGATGGCCGACAAGCCGCCGCGGGTGGACGTGCCGTCTGCCCCGCTCTCGCCGCTCGAACCGAAGCTCGAATCGCTCCCGCTCATCGACCCGGCGACCGCCGACGTGACCGGCGCCACCCGCCCGCCCGCCATCGGCCTGACCGAAGCCGTGTGCGCGAAGCTGGCCCACGAACACGCCCCGCTCGCCAGTGCCGTCGAGCGCGAGAACAGCGTGCCGGTGGTGGCCGACCCGGATCGCCCGCCGCCGGAGGCGTCGTTCAGCCGCGAGTTGCGCCCGCACGTGGTGGCCGAGATGAGGAACCGCGCGGCCGGCGAGGCGGTGGTGGCCTTCTACCAGTTGGCCGACGTGGAAGGGCGGTCGGCGGTGGTGCGGGAGAGTATTGAAGAGATCGCCGTGCTGCGTCGGGCCATCGAAGAGGCCATCAAGCGCGGGGCGAAGCCGCCGATCGACATGGAGGAGATCGCCCGACAGCGGGCGACGTGGATCGCCCTGCTGGGGCAAGCGGAGTTGGGAGCGAAGCTGCTGGACGCGGACTTGAAGCGGCGGATCGGGGCGTCGGGCAAGACGGCCGACCGGGTGATGCCGACGGGCGAGTTCGGGCTGCCAAACGATGTCCTGGACGTGGAAGCGGCGGTGCGGGTGGCGCTGGAAAAGCGGCCGGAGTTGCTGGCCCTGCGGTCGGCGTACCTGAACCTGTCGCCGGACACGCTGCCGGAGGTGCGGGAGTTCTTGCGGGCGCTGCCGGCGACCGGCGGGGTGCTGGGCACCGGGGCGATGGGCGGGATGCTCGGCGGGGTCGGCCCGCGTCTGCCGTTCGTGAAGCGGCTCGCGGAGAAGCGGCAGGCGGAGGCGACGGCGGCGCTGCAAGCGGCGGCGGATCAGGAGGTGGCGGTGCGGCGGGCGCAGTTGTACACGCTGATCGACGAGCGCGAGCGGGCGGTGGCCGACGAGGTGCGGGCGCAAGCGCTGGTGCTGGGCGAGCAGGCGCGGCAGGTGGGGCTGATCCGCTGGCGGGTGGAGAAGCAGAAGGCGAAGGTGGCGGAGTTGAAGAAGGACGAGAAGGGGGCGGCGGCGGTGGTGCCGGCGGTGCTGGAGTTGAACCGCGAGCGGGCGGAGTTGATCCAGGGTGTGATGCAGTGGCACCAGGCACGAGCGAAGCTGACGCAAGCGCAAGGGCTGTATGTGAAGTGAGCCGGTTCGCCGGGAATAACACCACGTCGATTCGGATCACAGTTTGGCAGTTCCCTTGTGGTGAATCGCCATGAGCAAACCCCGCTCCCGCAGCTTCTGGCCCGTGCTGGCGCTGCTGGTATTGCTCGTGATCGCTGCTTGCGTACTGCTCGGCTTCACCACCTGCAACCCGAGGGATATCGTCGGGGTCCACGTCAAGAACATCCCGACCGGCACACGCTTTTTCTCCCTCGCTGCCATGACCGACAAAGGGCCGGTGACGATGCTTTGGGCCTCTCCGTACCACATACGCATCGGCCCGCCAAGCGCTTCTCACCCTGCGACGAAAGGAGAAGATGTCAGAAACTCCAACGGAGAGTGGTGGGACACAACGTATTGGAAGACGGGCGAGAAATACGGCGTGGTGATGCAGACGAAGAAAGGCGAGTGGCGAATCGCGTGGTTCCCAGCGGTTGACGTACCGATTCAACGCCGGAATTGGTTGATTGGTGAGGGCCAAGTCGAGTTCGACCTGAGCAAAGCCGAGATCGTCCCGCTCGACGCCGACACGGTGGAGGCGCTCGGGTTGCAGGATGTGAAGCCAGAAAAGTGACACACGCAGGTGTGTGGGGTTATTCAGATCGCGGAGGGCGACCAATGAGTGCGATCACGCTCGAACTGCCGGAAGACATCCGTAAGGAAGTGGCTCGCCGAGTTGGTGCCGACCCGGTTCGTGAGGCGGAGTGGGTGGCCGACGCCGTGCGGCAGCGGCTCGCGGCACTGACCGAATTGGAACACCTGGAGCAACGTGCCGCCCGCGGCAGCCGGGAGGCGTTCGACAGCGTGTTGAACAAGGTGCCGGCCGTCGCACCGATGCCCGGCGACGAGCGCTGACCCACTTCACACCGCGCCGGTCAGCCACAGCAGCACGCCGAGCAGCACCAGCCCCAGCGTGATGCTGCCGCCGATGAGCCACCACTCGGCCGGGAGCATCGGTTCGGCCTGCTGCTTCGCCAGCTCGTCCGCGGTCTGTTTGTCGTCCGGCATGATGGTGGCTCGGTTGTAGGGCGGGCGAGCCGACGCTTCGTCGGCGACCCCCGCCTCGGTGACGGATGGCGGGGGTCGCCGGGCTTCGCCCGTCTCGCCCGCCCTACCAGTGAGCGAGCCGACACGTCAGCCCGCGACGACCGGCGGCTTGACGCCGTGGAAGAACAGCCACGACACCAACAGCCCGAACCAGATGACGAACCCGAACAAACTCACCGCGTACACCAGGGCCAGCTTGCCCAGCCCTTCGGCCCACAGCCGCCGCAGGTTCGCCCCCATGCCGATGGCGAAGAACGTGAGCACGAAGAACACCCGCCGCAGTTGGTCCGCCTGCTCCATGCCCTCCTTCACCGGCTTCACCGTCTCCTCCGCCGCCTTCCTGGCCGCCTTCATGCCCTGGGTGACGGGCTGCTTGGCGTCCTTCGCCACCCTCTCCGCTTCCTTCGCCTGATGGAGCGGCGGGTAGAGTTGTAACCCCAGCGTCAGCAGGACGGCGAACGCCAGCACGTACCCGAACACGAACTTCGGGAAGCGGCCCCAGATGTCTTTGAACGGCACCCCCCGACCCGGCTGGCGGTCGATGCCATACGCCCACACCACCGCCAGCACCACCGCCCACACGCCGATGAACAGGTCGATGAACACCTTCACCGTGCCGGTGGTCATCTCCATCCACCCCTTCTCGTACTCGACACCCTCGGCCTTGGCGTCGGCGTACATCATGCTCTCCGTCATCGCCCCGCTGCTGAACGCCGCCCCGTCGGTCTTCACGGCCAGCCCCATCCACGCCGCCGCCACCATCGGCTCGTCCTTCAGAAACATGCGGGCGGCAATCGGCAGCAGGATCAACTCGACCACGCTGAAGAGGACGACCAAGCTGCTGACCATGACCGGCACCACCGGCCGGGCACGCACCGCCGCCCCGGTGGTGATGGCCGCACTCACCCCGCAAATGCTGATGCCGCTGGCGAGCGGGGCGGCCCACTCGCGGCTGAACCCGAACACCTTGCGGGCGAGGAAGTAGACCACCGCCCAGTAAATCAGGTACGCCTCGATGATGGCCGCCAGCCCGCGGAACAGGACCGTCGCCGCCTGCCCGGAGTACTCGGCCGCCTTGTACCCGTACACCCCGCCGACGATGACGATGGCCGTCTTGATGTACCACTCGGTGCGGGCGGATTCGCGGAGCCACTCGGCGGCCTTCGGAAAGAAGTTGCCGACCAGCAGCCCGGCGCCGAGTGCCAGCAGGTAGCCGGCTTCGCCGGTGAGACCGAGGCTCCAACTGATGCCGAGTTTGGCGAGCTTGTCCGGTGTGGCCGCGAGGTAGCCGAAGTGCCCCAGCACCCAGCAGCCGTAGCCGACGGCGAACAGCACGCTGAACCCGATGGCGAACCGCTTCACGCTGTGCCCCATCACCCACGCGCCGAGGGTGAGGAAGCCGAGCAGGGCGACGAACAGCAGCAGCACGCTCAGCCAGCCGGGGACGAAGTCTTTGGTCACCGATCCGACCGACGCGAGCGGATCGACCCACTCGGTCGGCTTCGGCACCCACCCCAGCGCGTTCACGCCGGCGAGCGGGAGCAGGCCGAGGGCGACGACGAGCAGGCCGGTGACGACCGCCCACGAGTCTTCAGACTTCAGCCAGGCGCGCATGAGGGTTCCGGAAAGTGCTTCGCGGGCAGTCGGTCGGCAGACCACCCCCCACACTGTACGAGTGCCACGCCTCGCTCGCTACCACCACCCGCGGCGGGGAATCAACCGCGTGACACGGGAGCGCGGGCGTCCCGCCCGCTTCGATGCGGGCGGGA
>JANNVG010000611.1:0-2638 GCA_031414395.1 Fimbriiglobus sp. | reverse complement strand
GGCGGGGCGAGCCGCGACCACATTCGCACGCACCAATTCCCCGCCACCTCCGTGCCCCGTACCAGTGCGACGACCCGCCGGCGGGGTTGCCCACCGCGAGACGGTCGTGTCGGCGTAAAAGCTACGGTCGGGATGCGCCGTCGCCGGAGCGCTGTGTCCGTCCGGAATCACTCGGTTCCGGCCGGTCCTCATTCGCCACCTGACTTTCGCGCCGGCCTTCGGGGAAGTCCTGAACCGGCCAATAATCGCGGCTTTCTCCGACACGTCGCCCGTCAAATCGTCGTCGCATGGATTACGTTCCGGGTGCAACCGCCCCCACCGACCCACGCCCAGCGGGTCAACGGACACCATGCCGACCGCCCTCCGAGCCATCGACGAACCCACCCAGGTGCTGCCCGTCGAACCGATGGCGGCGGCGTTGGACGTGTCGTCTGATACGCCCTGGCTGTCGGACGTGTCGAACACGCCCGCGCCGGGCCACACGCCCCCGCCGCTGCCGCAGGTGGGCGACGAGCTGTTCGGGTTCGAACTGGTGCAGGAGATCGGCCGCGGCGGGTTCGGGCTGGTGTTCCTGGCCCGCCAGCGGGAGCTGGCCGACCGCCCGGTGGCGCTCAAAGTGACCATCGGCCCGGACGCCGAGGCGCAGAATCTGGCGCGGCTCCAGCACACGCACATCATGCCCATCCACTCGGTGCATAAGGCCCGCGGGATGGTGGCGGTGTGCATGCCCTTCTACGGCCGCGTGACGCTCGCCGACCTGTGTACCTCGCTCGACTCGCTTCAAGCGCCACCGCTGTCCGGCGACCACCTGGTGAGCACCCTCTGGGCGCGCCGCGACACCACGCAGGCGAAGTCGGCCGGGCACCCCCCGTTGCAAGCGGCGGCCACCACGCCGGTGGTGAGCGCGGCCGTGCCGCAACTGGCCCGCCTGCGGGCGCTCAGCTACGTGGACGCGGTGTTGTGGCTCGGCCAGGGCATCGCGTCCGGGCTGGCCCACGCGCACGACCGGGGCATCGTCCACCGCGACATCAAGCCGGCGAACGTGCTGCTGGCCGACGACGGGCTGCCGCTCATCCTCGACTTCAACCTGGCCGTTGGGCCGACCGACGGGCGGGCGAACCGCGGCGGCACGCTGCCGTACATGTCGCCCGAACAACTGCGGACGATGGACGGCCGCGACTCCCCCATGGACGGACGCACCGACCTGTACGCGCTGGGCGTGGTGCTCGCCCAACTGCTCACCGGCCGTCTGCCGTTCCCCATGCCGAAGGTGCGAGGGGCCGACCTGACCGCCCGCCTGCTGGCCGACCGCCTGGGTCCGCTGCCGCGGCTCCGCGGGGGCAACCGGGCGATCAGCCCGGCGGTGGAGGCGATCATTCACAAGTGCCTCGCCGCCGACCCGGCCAAGCGGTATCAGTCGGCGGGCGAGTTGATCGACGACCTGGAGCGGCAGTTGTCGTCGCGGCCGTTGCGGCACGCGCCCGACCCGTCGGCCGGCGAGCGGCTGATGAAGTGGGCGAAGCGGAACCCCCGCCTGACCTCCCCGCCGGTGGTAGCGGCGGCGGTGGCCGGCGTGCTGCTGGCGGCGGCGACGGGCATCGGGTGGACGCTGCTGACGGGCGAGCGGGCCAAGGTGGCCCGGCAGGCGGAAGAAGGGCGGGCGGTGGTGGACGAGTTCGACCGCCTGCACGGGCCGGCCGAACAGTATTTGACCGCACACAACGGCAACCCGGAATTGGTGGCCCGCGGGCGGGAGGCCGGGCGGCAGGCGCTCGACACGCTCACCGCCCGCCTGGGCGACCGCTGGGCCGAGCGGCCCGAATACCAGTTGATGCTGGCGTCGGATCGTGAGCGGCTGACCGCGCGGGCGGGCGAGCTGGCGTACCTGCTGGCCCAGGCGGGCGGCCTGCCCGAGCGGGATACGGCCGCGTGGGACAAGTTGGCCGACCAGGCGCAGCGGTCCGACCGCCTGCCGGTGCTGCGTGCGGCCGAGTTGCACGCGGCCGGCAAATTCCGCCAGTCCCTGCCCGATCTTCTCACCTACTGCCGCGCGCACCCGGACGACGCCGGCGGGTGGTTCCTGCTCGGGCGGGCGCACACCGAGAGCGGGGCCGACGAGGAGGCGTTCCTGGTGTACAGCGCCGGCATCGCCCTCCGCCCGCGGTACGCCCCCGGCCACTACTTCCGCGCGGTGCTGGCGGATCGCTTGCGGAAGGCCGACCCCGTCACCCGCCGCCCGCAAGCGCTGCTCGACGCCGACCGCGCCGTCGAACTCGATCCCGACTTCACCGAAGCCCGGCTGCTGCGGGCCCAACTGCGGCACCAACTGGGCAAGCTGGACGACGCGGCGGCCGACCTGGACGAACTGCTGAACGGCCCCCACCCGCCGACTCGCGCGTGGCTGCTGCGGGCACTCGTCCGCGACAAGCAGGGCGATCGCAAAGGCGCCGCCGCCGACCGCGCCGAAGGGATGAAGGCCGACCCGAAGAGCGCCGCCGACTTCATCGCCCGCGGGGTCGCCCGGCGGAAGGCCGACCCGAAGGCCGCACTCGACGACTTCCGCGCCGCCGACCACATCGACCCGCAGACTAAAGCCTACCTGGAAGCGTTCGCCTACGAACAGGCCGAAGTGCACAAC
>JANNVG010000610.1:0-1921 GCA_031414395.1 Fimbriiglobus sp. | reverse complement strand
GGCACGAGCCTTCGCAGGTTGAACACCCCCTCTCCATGACATGGAGAGGGGGCCGGGGGGTGAGGTCTCGTATTCCTATGGCTTCCGTCCTGGCCCTCGTCGAGTCGGACACGCACGTCTGCTGCCGCTATCGCGTCCTCGCCTACCGCCCCGCACTGCAAGCCGCCGGTCACACGCTCACCGTGCGGGCCTTCCCGCGAGACATCATCGCCCGCCTGCGGCTGTTCGCCGCCGCCCGCACCTTCGATGTGGTCGTCGTCCAGCGGAAACTGCTCTCGCTCGCCGAACTGGTCATCCTGCGGCGGTTCGCCCGCAAGCTGCTGTTCGACTTCGACGACGCCGTCTGGCTCCGCGACTCGTATTCAGAGAAGGGGTTCCACAGCGGCAAGCGGCAGCGGCGGTTTCGGGCCACCGTGCGGCGGTGCGATGTGGTGATCGCCGGCAACCGCTTCCTTGCCGACGAGGTGCGACCGCTCAACCCGAACGTCGTCGTGATTCCCACCTGCGTGGAGCCGACCGCGTACCCGCTGGCCGAACACACTCGGCCGGCCGGTGACGCACGCCTGGTGTGGGTCGGGTCGAGCAGTACGTTGCAAGGGTTGGAGCGAAACCGCGAGATGCTGGACGCCGTCGGGCGGGCGGTGCCGGGCGTGCGGCTGGCGGTGGTGTGTGACCGTTTCCCGGCGCTTGAAGACTTGCCCGTGGACGCCGTGCGGTGGGACGGGGCGACCGAAGCGACGGAGATTGCGAACTCCGACATCGGCATCGGGTGGGTGCCGGACGACCCCTGGAGCCGGGGCAAGTGCGGGTTAAAACTGCTGCAATACATGGCCGCGGGGCTGGCGGTGGTGGCCAACCCGGTGGGCGTGCAGGCCGACATGATCTCGCCCGGCGAAACCGGCCTGCTCGCCACCACCACCGACGAGTGGGTGAATGCCGTGCGCACGCTGGCGAATGATCCGGAGTTGCGCCGACGGCTCGGCCGGGCTGGACGCGAACGGGTGGAGCGGGAATACTCGGTGACAGTTGGTGCTCGACGTTGGGTCGGTGTGCTGTCCGACCTCTGACTCTTCGCCGCGAGCTTGCGAGCGTTCCCGCACCCATGTTCTCCCACTTCCTTCGCAAGCTCGGCACCCTCGTCGCTCGGCCCGACCCCACGGCCGTTCGCGCCGGCGGGCTGGTGTGGCATCTGCTGCCGACCTCGAGCGAGTTGATTCCAATTCTGCCCACGCTGTTCACCCACCCGTCAGCCATGGTGGTGAAGCAGAATCATCAGCGGACCATCCTGCGTGTCGAGTTGCCCAGCGGGGCGGTGTACGTCAAACGCAGCCGGGCGAACACCCCGCGGGCGTGGGTGCGGGAAGTCCTTCGCCCGCCGAAGGCGCGACTCGAATTCGAGAATGCCGTGCGGTTGCGGGAACTGGGCATCCCGTGCGCCGAACCGCTGGCGTGGGCGGAGGTCGATTCGCTCTGGCCCGGCGAAAGCGCCATCGTCACCCGCGAGGTGGCCGGGGGCGTGCCGCTCGACGAGTACCTGAGTGACAGCCTGTTGTCAGTGACTCGCCGGGCGGTGGCGGTCGCACTCGGCCGGCTGTTCGCGCACATGCACGCGGCGGGGGTGGCCCACCCCGACCCGCACCCCGGCAACCTGCTGGTGCAAGCCACCGCCGACGGGCCGCGGTTCGTACTGCTCGACGTTCACGCCGTGCGGTTCGGCCGACCGCTGACGTGGGACGAGGCGAAGGCGAATCTGGTGCTGTTCAACCGCTGGTTCCAGTTGCGGGCGAGCCGGGCGGATCGCGCGCGGTTCTGGCGGGCGTATCAAGCGGAACCTCACCCCCCGTCCCCCTCTCCCAGGGGAGAGGGGGTGTTCAAGGCGATTCCTTCCACTCGTTCCGCGAACGATCAATCCCGTCCGCAG
>JANNVG010000609.1:0-7636 GCA_031414395.1 Fimbriiglobus sp. | reverse complement strand
TCGGCATTAGAGCACAGCGTGCGGCGGATGAATGCCCGGCACGCGCTCCATGCGGGACGCTCTCGCTACACCCCCTCTCCGACTCTCGGCGAGAGTCGGCCACCCGGTACCGTCGTCACTTCTTCTTCGGGAACTGCCAGTTCTCGTCGAACAACCCGGCGTCGATCACCTCGAACCCGGCCGGGTCGTCCTTCGTCGGCTTCGGCTTGAGCACCGCCCAGTCGCCCAACCGCGGGTAGAGCAGGGCGTTCGTGCCCTTGAAGTCCGCCTCGCGGAACGTGTGCCCGCTGTTGATGACCACATACGTGCCGCCGCTCGACTGGCCGTAAGGGTTCGGGTAGATGAACACCGGCAGGTGCGTCTTCGGATCGTACTCCTTGCCGTTCACCACCAACTTGTCCTTCGTCCAGGTGACGGGCAACTTGGGGAGCATGTCGGCGATGACGGGGTTGCTCTGCGGGTCGCCGAACAGCACCAGGTTGGCGTTCCACCGCGGGGAACGCTTCTCACCCACTTTCGCCACCTGGAGTTCGCCGCGGAAGTGTTTGTTCCAGTTCTTGACGAACTCGTCCCGGCGGGCGTCGGCGAACTTGGCCGACTCTTCGTGCCACGGCTTGCCGCTCGGCGGAACGACGCCGAACTCGCGGGTGAACATGTCGTCGATCGGCCCTTGCAACGGGTAGTGCTTCATCGTCAGACTCGGTTCGTTGAACTCCACCCCCTTCCACTTGCCGCCCGCGTTCTCCAGCCAGTGCGGGAAGCTGTCCTTCCCCTTCGCGATGGCCTGCCCGTCCACGGTGATCGCCTTCAAGTCCTTCAGTTTGAAGTCCAGCACGGCCAGCAGCCGCACGTTCTCGGTGGTGATCACCGCCGTGCCGTCCTTGAACGTGCCGTCCACCACCGTCTTCTCGTACTGCTTCAGTTGGGCGAACGGGATCGCCCACCGGCCGCGGGTGGTCGGGTCACCGCCCATGTACTTCGGCGTGTACGTCACGAGTCGGAACCGCTCGGCCACTTCCGGCCGTGGCGTCTTCAGGTGCTTCTGGTACTCCGCCTCCAGCTTCGCTTGCCAGTCGGCGGGTTGGCTGTGTTCCAGACCGGGGGCGATGACGTGCGTGAAGCTGTGCGGCTCCTTGAAAGCCTTCAACTTCGCCTCGACCAGATCCGCCGCCAGCTTCTGCTTGTCCTTCTCGCCGCTGTACGCCACCACCGGCAAGTTGAAGGCGTTCTCGGCGTAGTCCACCGCGTCGTAGATGTGCAGGCACTTCTCGATGTACTCCGGCTGCTCGCCGAACTTCGCCTTCCCGATGTACCCGCGGGTGGTGGTGAACCCGGCACCGGGGCCGATGACCGCGAACGTGAACGGGTGGTGCAACCCCAGGTGCCACGTGCCCGCCCCGCCCATGCTGAACCCGCGGAGGACGATTTTGGTTTCGTCGATCTGCCATGGCGGGGGCAGCGTCTTCTCGAACTTGTCGTCAACGTACTCCAGCGGCGGGTGAAACATCGCCTCGATCACCTCCAGCACGTCTTGCTCGCCCGCCCAGCGGTACGCGTTGTTCCCCCGGCCGTACACTTCCACCTCGAAGTGATCCAGCTTCTTCCCCGCCTTCGCAGCCTCCTTACCTGCGATGAACTTCACCTCGGTCAGCGTGGCATCGCGGCCGTGCAGCACCACGTCGAGCCGGTACTTCTTCTTCGGGTCGAAGTCGTCGGGGAACAGTACCGAGTACGGTTGAACCGAACGATCAACCTTTGATCGGTATCCGCGGATGACCGCCTTGCCCCGCACGTCGAGCCACGTCGGCTTCTTCGCCTTCGCCCGTTCCAGCCCCGCGTCCAGCACCGCGACGGTTTGCGCCGCCGACTTGTCGGTGAACCACTCGCCGTGCTTCACGATCCACTCGGCCGCCTTCAGGTAGACCAGCACGTCGGGGTCGGTGATCTTCTCCGTCGCCTTCTTCAACTCCGCCGTCTTGTCCTTGATCTTCGTCAACGTGGCCTCGTCGGGCGGGAACGTCTTGGGGGCGGGGAAGTCGGGCGGTTGGGCGACAGCGACGAGCGGGAGCAGCAGGAGGAGCGCGAGCGGACGCATGGAATTGTCCTCGGCGGGGTGTGGGAAGAGTAGTGAAGCCCTCACCCCTCGGCCCCTCTCCGACTTGTTCACCCGCCGCGCACGGAATGCACAGTGTGTGCCTCCGGAAGGTGGCGTGCCCCGCCCCCGCCTGGGGACGGCGTTCCCTCGGCGAGGGCGGGGTGCCGACTTCGGGAGTCACACCCGCCGGTCGAAGGTCGAAGTTCCCTGTTCCTGTCCGCCATCCGATACGCTACACTCTCTTTGCCTGCCCCTGCCATCCGCCTCCCCGGATCGGTCTTCATCATGCGGTTCTTCGGCTTGCTCTCCCTCGCGGTGTGCGCGTCGTCGGCGGTTGCCGCCGAGCGGCCGGTCACGTTCGAGCGCGACATTCAGCCGGTGCTCACCCGCTCCGGGTGCAACGCCGGGGCGTGCCACGGCAAGGCCCGCGGGCAGAACGGGTTCGCCCTGTCACTGCTCGGCTTCGACCCGGACTTCGATTTCAACGCCATCACCAAAGAGGCCCGCGGGCGGCGGCTGTTCCCGGCCGACCCGTCGAACAGTTTGCTGCTGCTCAAGGCGAGCGGGAGCGTGGCCCACGGCGGGGGAAACAAGCTGCCGGTCGGCTCGCCACAGTACGACTTGGTGAAGAAGTGGGTCGAGAGCGGCACGCCCCGCACCCCGGCCGACGCCCCGAAGTTGACGAAGATCAGCGTGTCGCCGACCGAAGTCGTTGGCACCTTCAAGCTGCAAACCCCGCTGACTGTGACGGCCCACTTCTCCGACGGCACCACCGAAGACGTGACCAAGTTGGCCGCGTACCAGTCGAACGACGCCGGGTACGTGGCCGTGGACCCCAACGGCGTGATTCGCGTCGGCACCATTGCAGGCGAGGCCGCCATCACCGCGCGGTTCGTGGACAAGTTCGCCGTGGCGAACGTGCTGATTCCGTTGCCGACGAAGGTGGATGCGGGCTACTACGCAAAGCTGCCGCGGAACAACTTCATCGACGGGCACGTGTGGGACAAGCTGCACCGGCTGAACCTGACCGCGTCCGAACCGGCGGGCGAAAGCACCTTCCACCGCCGGGCGTACCTGAGCGTCATCGGCCGGTTGCCGACGCCGGACGAGACGCGGGGGTACCTGAGCGACACCGACTCGAAGAAGCGGGCGAAGCTGATCGACGCGCTCCTCGCCCGCCCCGAGTACGCCGACTTCTGGGCGAACAAGTGGGCCGACCTGCTCCGCCCGAACCCGTACCACGTGGGCATCAAGGCGACGTTCACGTTCGACCAGTGGATCCGCGACCAGTTCCGCAAGAACGCCCCGTATGACCAGTTCGTGCGGGAACTCATCACCGCTCAGGGCAGCACGTGGAAGAACGGGGCGACGGTGTTCTACCGCAACCGCCGCGACCCGGAGGAGCTGGCCCCGATGGTCAGCCGGCTGTTCCTCGGCGTGCGGCTGGACTGCGCCAAGTGCCACCAGCACCCGTCCGAGAAGTGGAGCCAGACCGACTTCTACAGCTTCGCCGCGTTCTTCAGCCGCGTCGGGCGGAAGGGCCAGGGCATCTCGGCCCCGATCTCCGGCGGCGAGGAGGTGATGTTCGTGAAGGACGCCGGCAGCGTGAAACACCCGCTTACCGGACAAGAGTTATCGCCCACGCCGCTGTTGGGTGTCCCGCTGACGATTCCCGCCGACAAAGACCCGCGGGCGGTGCTGGCCGAGTGGGCGACGGCGAAGGACAACCCGTTCTTCGCTAAGGTGATCGTCAACCGCGTGTGGGCCGAACTGATGGGCCGCGGGCTGGTGGACCCGGTCGACGACCTCCGCGACACCAACCCGCCGACCAACCCGGCGCTGCTCGACGCCCTCGCCGCCGACTTCCGCACCAACGGCCACGACCTGAAGAAGCTGATCCGCGGCATCGCCACCAGCCACGCCTTCGCCCTCAGTTCGCAACCGAGCGACACGAACGCGGCCGACACCCGCAACTACTCGCGGCACTACCGCCAGAGGTTGCGAGCCGAAGCATTACTCGACGCGGTGTCGGACGTGACGGGAGTGGCGGAGAAGTTCGACGCCATGCCGGACGGGTCGCGGGCGGTGGAGGCGTGGACGGTGCGGTTCGACAGCAAGTTCCTGGACAGCTTCGGCCGGCCCGACCCGAACCAAGACCCGCCGTGCGAGCGGTCGTCCGACACGACCGTGGTGCAGGCGCTGCACCTGATGAACGCCCCCGGCCTGGCCGCGAAGATCACCAGCGACAAGGGCCGTGCGGCGAAGCTGGCCGAGAGCAAGAAGACGCCCGCCGAGATCGTCGAGGAACTGTACCTGCTCGCCTACAACCGCCGGCCGACGAAGGAAGAGGGCGAGTTGTGCGTGTCGAAGTTCGAGAATAAGGGCGCCACCCGCCGCACCGCCGCCGAAGACCTGATGTGGGCCTTGATCAACACGCCCGAATTCGTGTTCGTGGATTGAATGCAGGAGAGGCGACAATGAACCGATGGCCGAACATCGAGTTCGCGGAGTTGCGGCACTTCCCGCGACTGGCCGAACACCCGGACCCGCCGCCGTCCCGCCAGCAACTGGCCGACGGGTGGAAAAAGTGTTTCGACTCCCTGCTTGAAATCCGCGAGTTGGAAGACGACTGGGACGGGCAAGGGACGCAGGCTCCGACACCAGAGGTGGTGGATTCGGCGATGATCCTTTCGGTCATGCTCAGGCAGCGAGGGATTCTTCCACCGTAGTACACGACTCAAGGAGTGTGGGGGGATGTCGGCTTCGATTGGTTCTGTACCGATGGTTCCACGCTAACACTGGAAATCACTGACCCCTGTGAGGGGGAGGTGTTTTGGCGTCCGGCGGGAGGGGCGACAACGCTGGCCCCCCTGTTCGACCCGATCGCCGCAATCGTTTGAAGTGGTGGCCATCGACCCTGAGGGTCGGTTCCAATAGCCCAGGGCAAGCGAGCCGCAGGCGAGTGCAGCCGTGGGTAGCGAAGCAATAGACAACGGCCCTGAAGGAGCCGGTTCAGACGAATCCGCCCTTTCAGGGCGGGGGATGATTCGTGACCCGATACCCAGGCCTGCGGCCTGGGCTGACAGAAGCCGCCCCGTTGGGGCGAAGACCAGTTGCGAGTACCCGCCATGCCCCGCTCCCGCCGTGACTTCCTGCAACTCGGCCTCGGCACGCTGCTCGGCGGCGGGCTGGTGTCGGCGCTGCGCGCCCGCGACCCGGCGAAGCTCGACAAGGCCCAGGCGAAGGCCTGCATCCTCATCTGGATGGACGGCGGGCCGACCCACTTCGAGACGTTCGACCCCAAGCCGGACGCCCCGGAGGAGTACCGCGGCGAGTTCAAGCCGACGCCCACGACCGCGAGCGGGGTGTTCTTCTCCGAACACATGACGCAGCTCGCCAAGCACTTCGACAAGCTCGCGGTGGTGCGGTCCATCCGCCACGACCAGGGCAACCACGGGGCCGGCAACCACTACATGATGACCGGCGCGCCCCCGCGGATCCCGGTCGGATGCGGGGCGTTCGTCAGCTTCCACCCCAGCCTCGGCTCGGTGACGGCGCACGAGAAGCCCGCGCCGGCGGGGTTGCCCGCGTACTTCAGCTTGGCCGGCATGACGCGATCCGGCGGGCCGAACTTCCTGGGCGCGAAGTACGCCCCGTTCGTGTCCGACGGCGACCCGAACAGCAGTGGGTTCCGCGTCCGCGACGTGGCACTCCCCACCGGCATCACCGAGGGGCGGTTCGCGGATCGCAGTTCGCTGCGGGCCGACGTGGACCGCTTCCAGCGGCTGCTAGACAAGGCGTCCGGCGACCCTGTGGTGGCAATGGACGACAACTACCAACAGGCCGCGGAGTTGATGCGGTCGAAGGAAGCACAGGCCGCGTTCCGCATCGGTGACGAGCCGCCGAAGGTGCGCGACCGCTACGGCCGCAACAGCTTCGGCCAGCGCCTGCTGCTCAGCCGGCGGCTGGTCGAAGCGGGCGTGCCGTTCGTCACGATCAACGACGGCGGGTGGGACCACCACCAAGACTTGTTCGGGGCGTTGCAGAAGCGGCTGCCGAGTTGGGACAACTCCGTGTCGGCACTCGTCACCGACCTGGACGAGCGCGGGCTGCTCGACAGCACGCTCGTCATCGCGCTGGGCGAGTTCGGCCGCACGCCGAAGATCTCCACCCTGCAAGGGCAGAACAAACCCGGCCGCGACCACTGGGCGAACGCCATGAGCGTGCTGTTCGCCGGCGGCGGCACGCCCGGCGGGCAAGTGGTCGGGGCGACCGACCGCAAGGGGTTCGCGGCGGTCGAGCGGGTGCTGTCGCCCGAGCACTTCGCCAGCACCATCTACCGCAAACTGGGCATCGACCCGGACAAGATGCTGTACACGCCCGAAGGCCGGCCGACGCACATCGTGTCCGACGGCACGCCGATCAAGGAACTGATGGGCTGACGCGAACCCCAGACCGGACGGCCCCCGACGGACACCCCATGCTCGACCTGGCCCGCCTCCGACACGCCGTCCGCCTGGGCGTCCGCGGCATCACCGCCAACGCCCTGCGGTCGTGCCTCACCGCCCTGGGCATCGTGTTCGGGGTGGCGGCGGTGGTGGTCATGCTGGCCATCGGCGAGGCGGCCCGGTACAAGGCGCTGAAAGACCTGCAAGACCTGGGCGCCGACACCATCGTGCTGAAGAGCCAGAAGCCGACCGAGGAGTCGGCCGGCAACACCTCCGGCGACGTGGCCGCCTACGGCCTCACCTACTCCGACCTGGACCGCCTCCGCACCGCCATTCCCACGGTCAAGTCGGCCACGCCCATGCGGGAGTTCCGCAAGAGGGTGTGGCGGGACGCCAAGAAGCTGGACACCCGCATCGTCACCGTCACCCCCGAGTTCATCCCGCAGAACAGCATCCGCGTGCTCCGCGGGCGGGGCATCGAGCCGACGGACGAGCAGAACCGCCTGAACGTCGCCGTCATCGGCTCGGAGGTGGCCGACCACCTGTTCCCGGCCCAGGACCCGATCAACAAGACGATCACCATCGAGGGCTTCCTGGCCGGCTACACCATGACCGTGGTGGGGGTGACGGAGTCGAAGACGCTGGCCGCCGGCGGGGAGAGCGGGGGCGAGTACACGAAGGTGGTGTTCATCCCGTTCGAGACCGACCGCGTGCGGATCGGCAAAGAGTTGATCACGGTGAAAGAGGGGAGCCAGAGCATCGAGAAGATCGAGGTGAGCCAGATCACCATCACCGTGTCCGACATGACCGAGGTGACGCGGACGGCCGCCGCCGTGCGGAGCGTCATCGAGCAGTACCACCCGACGAAGGACGTGGCCGTGATCGTGCCGCTCGATTTGCTCCGCAAGACGGAAGAGACGCAGCGGGTGTACACCATCATTCTGGGGGCGATTGCCGGCGTGTCGCTCGTCGTCGGCGGCATCGGCATCATGAACATCATGCTGGCGAGCGTGACGGAGCGGACCCGCGAGATCGGCATCCGCCGCGCGCTCGGGGCGAAGCGGCGGGACATCGCCCTGCAATTCCTGGTGGA
>JANNVG010000608.1:0-2434 GCA_031414395.1 Fimbriiglobus sp. | reverse complement strand
CTCCGCGAGCGGGTTCGGGGAGACCGCTCGCGGAGCGAGCAGAGCACTTCCAGCACCGGCGGACTCACGTCGCGCCGTTCGCCAGATCACGTCACTTCTTCAGCACCTTCACGTCCACCTTGCGGAACTCGATCGGGTGGCTCTCGCTCTGGAGCGAAATCCACCCGTCTTCCACGATCAGGTTCTTCTCGTCCTTGATCAGCTTCTTGGCGTCGGCGTCCTTCGGGTCGAGCTGCGGCTTGTCGTACTCGATCACCAGTTCGCCGTTCACGAAGTGCTTGACCACCCCGCCGCCGTTCACCTCCACCTCGGCCGTCACCCACTCGTCCCCGTGGATCGTCTTGCTCGTGCTGTTCGTGCAGTGCGGGGTGTGCAGCTTGTCCTTGTAGAACACGTTCGTGCCGGGGGTACACAGGTTGCAGGTGGTCCGCTTGTCCTTGCCGTTGCCGCCCAGGAACTGCACCTCAATGCTCACCGGGAAGTTCTGGTCTTTGGCCATCGTCTTCGGGTCCTGGCAGTGGATCATCACCCCGCTGTTGCGGAGCGCCCAGCCCTCGCCCCCCTTGATCTGCTCGCCCACGAAACGGTACTCGATCCGCAGCTTGTAGTGGCCGAACTTCTCCTTGTAGAACAGGTGCCCGTACCGCAGCTTCCACTCGTCGTACTTGGCGTAGTCCACCTTGATGACGCCGTCCTTCACGCTGAACGTGTCGGCGTAGTTGTCGCCCAGCTCGTGCCCCTTGATCTTCGGCGTCCACCCGTCGAGCGTCTTGCCGTCGAACAGCGGGGTCCACCCGTCCTTGTCGGCTTTCGGCGGGTCGGCGGCGAACAGCGGGGCGGCGAGCAGGGCGAGCAGGAGAGCGAGGCGGCGCATGACCGGACTCCGGGGGGAAGGCACGGAGTAGTGTATTCCCGCCCGTCGGCGCTACCGGATCACCTTGCGGCTGAACGCCACGATGAACAGGCCGAACAGGAGCGTGCCCATGACCGACTCGATCATGACGGCCACGTTGATCCACCCCTTGGCGATCTCGCGGATGCCGCCCATGCCGCTCGTGAACACGCTCACACTGTTCACGAACCCGATCATCACCCGGTTGCCCAGTTCGGTCTTGTCGCCGTCGAACGGCGGCTTCTCGGCGTAGAAGGATTCGACGTTGCAGGCGTACAGGACGGCGAACCCGAGGATGATGAACAGGGCCATCCGCACCGCCCGGCCGGGGTGCGTGCCGTACCCGCAGCCCACGTCCAGGAACAGCCAGTCGCAGAACCGCCGCAGTTTGCCGAACGGGTTCAGCCAGCTCGTCGGCTTCGCCCGCCGCTGGTTCACTTTGAAGCGGTAGAACGCCCAGTCCTCGTGGTCGAACCGGTGCAGGGTCTGGTAGCTCTTCTTGAGCGTGCCGTACTCGTGCATGGCGTCGGCGTGCCGGCCCTCCCGCTCGCTCGCCAGCCGCCCGGTCAGTTGCTCCGGGTTCACCAGGATGCGTTCGGCCACCGCGTTCAGGAAGGCGAACCGCATGTCCGGCCCGCTCTCGACGCCTTCCAGGTAGCAGAAGTCGGGCAGCTTCGCCTTGCTCAGGTCGATCGCCTTTTCAAACCGGCTGCCGTCGGCCGAGAACTTCTTCGCCACGCTCGACCCGCGGAACAGGAAGTCGCCGCGGAAGGTGCTCTTGCTCAGCACGAACCCCTGCCCGCAGTGGACCGAGCGGAAGTCCGCTTCCTGCTTGAAGTCGCACCCCTTCACGTCCACCCAGCAGAGCAGCTTGGCCTCCCAGAAGCTGGCCTTGCCCTCGAACGTGTTGTCCGAGAACGCCAGCTTGTTCTTGATCTCGACGAACCCGGCGTTGAACAGCCCCTTCACCGTCATCTTGCTGAAGGTGGGTTTGTTCAGCACGCTGTGGCCGAAGTCCAGGCCGGCGGCGAAGGTGCAGCCGCGAGTCACGCTCAGCCGGTCGATGCTACAGTGCACGAACGACACGTCGGCGGCGAACGTCGCGCCTTCGAGTTCGGGCTGAATGAGCGTGCAGTTGCGGAACCGCACCGGCAGGTCGAACGGCCCCTTCAACCGCAGCTTCCGCACGCGGGCGTTGAACACCTCCTTGCCGGCGCGGAGCAACTCCAGCACCTGCTGGGGCGACAGCTCGGCCTTCGCCGCGGTGTGCTCTTCGCCGGTCACATCCGGTGCGGCGAACGACTGCGGGTCGTCTTGTTCGGTCACGGCAAGCCCTCGACAGGTGGTGAACGTGGTGTACGAACCGGGACAGCCGGCGTGGGAGAGGGGTTCGGACTCTGGTCCCCCTCTCCCCCTGGGGAGAGGGGTTAGGGGTGAGGGGGAATCGGGAGGAAGAGAGGGCCGGGCGCCCCAACCCGCCCCCCCCCCGCGGGGGGGGGGGGACAAATACACGCCCCACCCCGCCCGCCGCCCGCTCCCGCG
>JANNVG010000607.1:0-2448 GCA_031414395.1 Fimbriiglobus sp. | reverse complement strand
CTCCGACCCGCGACACCATTTCGAGAACCGCTCTAGCCCGACGCGCGAGCGAGGGGCGAACAAGCCGGGCGTCGGCACCCCGCACTGTTCCCACCACTCGCCGAGGTGCAACTTGTCGCTCGTGAGTGCGATACCATTCGGCCATGGGCCGAGCAGCTTGCCACCCGCATTCAACACGACCTGAGCCAAGCGTTCGAGTTCACCCCCCGTTTCCGGGGCGATGATGAGTGACCATTCTGCGGATGCGGCGAGACGGGCGAACGTGGCGGCGTGATCGGCGGGGGCAACGTCGTCAGGGAACGAAACGACTTGGACCCCCGGCACGGCGGCGAAGTCGGCTGTGATGGCCGACAGCATCGCCCGCCCCTCGACGGCCAGCGAGTGCTCGGGCGAGGCGGGATCGCGGCCGAGGCCGAGGCCGAGCGCGCAGATGTGTTCGTAGACGAAGACGTGCATGAAGTAGAACCGGGAACGCAGTGACCGGGTGGTGTTGTATCCACCCGGTCACTGCGTTCCCGGTTCCACGGCCACCCCACATTTTACTTCCGCGGCAGGCCGCGGCCTCCGCCGAGGGCGTCGCGGATGCTCACCGGCGACACCCCGCCGATGTTCGCCGGTTTCTCGAACATGCGGTCGAACTCGGTGGCCGTCATCTTCTCGTTCACCGTGATGCGGCCGAGCACCAGGTCCATCTTGGTCTGCTCCTGCGGCCACTCGAGTACCAGTTCGGTGGGCACTTGCAGGATGACCGGCTGGCGTGTGATCGGGTCGGTGCCCACCACCTGTTCGGACACCTTCCGCACCCGCGCCTCGGCGATCACCTTCTTGCCGTCTTCGGTCATCACCACGTGCCGCCGCACCTGCGGCACGGTGCCGGTCATGCGGTCGGCGGCGAACTCGGTCATCTTCGTCACCCGCTCCCCGCCGGCCGTCACGTCCGGATACAGCAGTTGGTAGTTCCGACTCTTCTCGTCGATGCGGAGGGTGTACGCCTTGCGGGTGTCGTAGGTGGCCATGCCGAGCGCCTGCATCACCCACGCCGTCTCGAACTTGACCGGCAGTTGGTCCTGCACCTGCGAGAACTCTTGGTGCGAGCAGAACACATACGGCGTCTGCGACATCTTCACGTACATCCACATCTCGGCCGAGTTGGCGCCCACGTCGAGCTGCTTGCCGCCGACCGCCATGCCGGCCGTCATGCGGAAGTTGTTCGGCTGCCCGCACACCACCATGCCGTTACTCAGGCTGGGCACGAACCCCTGCCCCGGCAGGCTCACCTTCAGGTCGAGGTCGTTGTACCGCACCGTCTGCGCGTACCCGGCCTGCCGGTTCAGATACCCGACGAACTCGTCGGCCGACCGCTCGGTGATCTTGTCGGTGCCGCCGCGGGCGGGCGGGGTGGTGACGGTCTTGTTGGGCAGCAGGCAGCCCGCCGGCAGCACGCCCGCCGCCGCAATGATGATCGCCAGCACCCGCCGCATGGGACGCCCTCGGAATCTGTCGCCGGCCTCTGTGAGGCCGGGCGGGTCCGGGGTCACAGACCCCGGCTACAGCAGAATCACTCCCAACCCAACACCTGAAACACCTGGGCCTGTACGCCCTCGATCTCCGCCTCGCTCAGCCGCGGGTCGTGTACCTCCACCCGCTTGCCGCCCCGCGTGTCTCGCAGCACCAGCACCTCGCCGCCGTCGGCCGTCCGCTTCACGTCCTCGAACTTCAGCCTCTTCCGCCGCATGAGCAACAAGGCCACCACGTACCGAAAGTGGACCTTGTTCGGCTCCGTCTGCCCGGCCAGGTGGTCGAAGCAGTCGAACAGCAGCGGCTCGTTCACGGTCGGCCGGCGGGGGGCGGTGGCGGTCGGCACCTTTCCCTGCCAGTGGGCGACGGCGGTCGGCGGTGGGCCTGTCCAGCCGTCCGCCGCGTAGTCTCGCCGCACCAGTTTCCCGCCGTCGTCCGTCAGCACGCTCACGATCCGCTCGCCCGGTTTCAGCTCGCGGGCGGTGGCGGCGCACACGCGGGCGGGGGCGGCGAGGTCGTACTGCGTCATGCCGGTCGCCCTGGGTCTTCCATGCTATGCCCGCGCGGGGGTGGCGTGCAACCGGGCAGTCACCGTCAACGTCACTGTTCGCCCCACCGACTTTGCCGGGTGTGCGGGGTGTGCGGGTGCTGCGGTCCCACGAGCCGCGACCCCAGCCGTCACGTCCCCAGCAGGGGCCGGGGCAACCCTCCCGCTGGAGCGAGCAGCGCCCGCCGGATCAGGCCGCGCAGCGCCCTGCGGAGCCGGACCGTGGCCGGTGGACCCCGCGAGGTCGGCAATCTCCTGGCGCAACTCCGGCCGTCGATCCGACGATCATCCGGCGACGCGGATAGTCGAAGAGCTCGACGGGCGGCGCGGTCGGTTCTGACTCCAAGTCAGATTCTCAGCCCTCGCGCATCGTCCGGCGGACC
>JANNVG010000606.1:0-4080 GCA_031414395.1 Fimbriiglobus sp. | reverse complement strand
CCGCTTGCGGTGATGTCTTTTTGTAGCCGTCCTCTGTGAGGCCGGTCTGACCGGGGTCAAAGACCCCGGCTACAGTCTGGAGGGGCCACAACCCGACACGGCCGGGCAGGTCGGTGAGCGCCGCGGCGATGCGGTCGAGTTCCGTGGCGGTGACGACGAACCGCTGTGCGGCGTCGCCGAGGGCGAGGTCGATGAGCGCGGCCACCTCCCGCGGGGCGGAGAGGAGTTCGCCCACCAGCCCGTGGACCCCTGCCAGTTCAGGCATTCCGGCCGTGCGGCGGGCGATCACCTCCCGCACACCGGCCCCCACGCCGTCGAGCGTGCGCTCCAACCCTTCGAGCACGTCGGCCCGCCCGCGGAGCGCGCTACGGGTGTCGCGGGCGGCATCCAGGTCGGACTGAAGTGCGTCCGCGCGGCGGCGGAGGTCGTCGCGGTAAGCGACGTGTTCGGCCCGGTTCTGCTTCGCGCTGGCGAGTTGGTGCTGAACGTCGGCGTCGGAGCGGCTGAGTTCGTCGAGCGCGCCGGCGAGGGCGTCGTGCCGTTGCGACGTGCGCTCGGCTTCCACCAGCTTCGCGTTCAACTCCCGCTTCAGCTTGTCGGCGTCGCGGCGGAGGGCGTCCGTCTCGCCTTGCAGTTTGGTCGTCTGGCGGGCGAGGTCGAACTGGCTGTCACGGTCGGCTTGCGAACTGGCGAGCAGCGCCGTGATGTGCGCCGTCACCTTGTGCAACGCGGTCGCGGCGGCCTCCGCCCGTCGCTTCTCTGTGTCGGCATCGGAGGTGACGGCGGCGAGGTCGGCACTCGACGCCGTCACCGCGTCGGCCCCGGCCTGCAACCGCCGGCTCAGGTCGAGCCGCTGCTTGCCGAGCCGCAACAGTTCCGCTTCGGCCCGCTCGCACTGCGTCCGTTCGGATCGCACCACCGCGTCGCTGGCGGCGATGGTCTGTCTGGCTTTTGCGAGCGTCGCCTCGTGCCCGCGGAGTTCGGCTTCCACCGCCGTCAGTGTCGCCTCAATGCCGCCGGCGCGGGCTTCCTCGGTCTGCTCACGCTCGGTCACGCCGGCCACGTCCTCGCGCAATTCGGCCAGCCGGCGTTCCTCTTCGTCCAGCGTGATTGTCAGTTCACGAAACTCCCGCAACCCGACGCCCACCCGTAGCGCTTGCAACTGCCCGGTGTACTCCTGATACCGCTGGGCTTTCGCCGCTTGCAGCCGCAGCGTTCGGAGTTGCTTGTCCAGTTCGGTGAGGATGTCCCGCACGCGGGTCAGGTCGGCGTCCACCCGCTCCAGCTTCCGCAGCGTCTCGACCTTCTTCGCCTTGAACCGGCTGATGCCGGCGGCCTCCTCGAAGATCTGTCGGCGGTCGCCGGTGCTGGCCGTCAGGAGTGCGTCCACGCGCCCCTGCTCGATGACGCTGTACGCGCCGTGCCCGGCCCCGCTGCCGAGGAACAGGTCTTTGATGTCCTTGAGCCGGCTGGCCTGGTGGTTGATGAGGTACTCGCCCTGGCCGTCGCGGTACACCCGGCGGGTGATCTGCACCTCGTCGGCGTCGGTACACAACTGCCGCCGGCGGTTGTCGAACGTGAGGGTGACTTCGGCCAGGCCGAGCGACTTGCGGGAGCTGCTGCCGTTGAAGATGATGTCGGCCATCTCGCCGCCGCGGAGGGCCTTGGCGGACTGCTCGCCCAGCACCCACTTGACGGCGTCGACGATGTTGCTCTTGCCGCTGCCGTTCGGCCCCACCACGGCGGTGATGCCGGCGGCGAAGTCGAACCGGGTCTTGTCGGCGAACGACTTGAACCCAAGCAGTTCCAGGCGGGTGAGCATGTCCGTCCTCGTTCCCACGCTCCGCGTGGGAACGCCAGCTGCGACGCTCCGCGTCGGGTCAAGACGCAGAGCGTCCCGGAGGACGTTCCCACGCGGAGCGTGGGAACGAGGGTCGGTCACTTCCCCTTGCCCAGGTCGAGGATGCTGCCGGGGTCGCGGTTGCGGTCGAGCGGCACCACCGGGGCGGGCGTCTTCCGCAGGCTGTCGGCCGGCGGGGCCGCGTCGTAGCTGCCGTTGACTTGCACGACATCGCCGTCATAGGCCGGCCGCTGGCCGGTGGCGGCGGCCACCACTCTGTCCGCGTCGGCTGCGGTCGGGTCGCGGCGGGCCATCTGCGCCAGTTGCTGCACGCTCAGTCCGGCCGGGTTGGCGTCCACGCCCACCTTGCACGCGAACCCGTCGGCCGCGTGGACCCGGCGGATGAATTCGATCGCCTCCGAGTACCCGCCGCCCATCTCGGCCAGCCCCTTCAGGATGACCGCCAGGTCGGCCCGGTACTTCCCGCTCACCGCCGCCGGCTCGCCGTCCTTCGTCGTCAGCCGGCTGACCACCACCGACTCCTCGCCGTCCCTGCGGGTGACGGTGAACTCGGTGCCGAGCGGGAAGGCGAACCCGCCGCTGATCGGCCACACCGACCCGAACAGCACGATCTCGTTCCGCCGGTCGGTGGTCAAATGCACCATCGGCTCGGAGTCGCCCGCCACCTGGTGCAGCCAGTACGAGCGGCCCATCTCCCGCCCGCGGATGGCCTCGTGCTTCTCGTTCGCCAGCCGCAGCGCGTGGAACGCCCCGTACCGCAACGCCGGGTCGCCCTTCCGCTTCATCAGTTCGGCCAGTTGGTCGAGGCAGTGGGCGTCGTCTTGTGAGGCGAGGGCGACGAGGGCGTGCGTGCGAAGGGCCGGGTGCTTCTCCGCGCACTCGGCCAGCACGCCGGCGGCGGTCGGGTCGGCCTTGCCCAGGTAGCACAGGCTCTGGGCGGCGGCGAACCGCACCCACGGGCTGTGCGGGTCTTTGTCTTCCAGCCCGATGCGGAGCGACGCCACGCCGTCGGTGCCCAGGGCTTCCAGCTTCATCGCCGCGACGATGGCCGTTTCCGGGGCCAGCAGTTCCCGCTCCAGCGCTTTGCGGCTGGGGTCGGTGAGCGGCGGGGCGACGAGCGGCACCAGCCGGGCCACCTGGATGAACCGCTGGTGGTTCAGGCGGTACGCCGGCGGCACGAACACCGACACCATCGGCCGGCCGTTCACCACCGCCTCGGCCACCTTGCCGGTCTTGTCGCCGGTGCCGTGGAACACCGAGTTCAGGCGGGCGGAGATGGTCTGCGCCAGCCGCGGCTGCGGGCCTTCGCCGTTCAGCAGGAAGTGGTACGGGCGGTCGATCTGGTTGGTCAACCCGCCCCACACCTTGGCCACCCGCCCGGCCGGGTTGTCGGTCGTCGGGCGGGCGTCCTTGTCGCCCCCTTCGGGCACCAGCGTGCCGACCACCAGCGGCCCCTTCGCCTCGGCCATCCGCGCGCCGACCAGCACCGCGTTCCCGCTGGCCAGCGGCACCTTCCCGGTGGGGATGTCGGCGGCGGTCAGGGCGCGGCGGGCGTTCGCGGCCAGCTCGGTGTTGTGCAGGTCGCACGGGAACAGTTCGCCGTGGCCCAGGCTGGTCGTCTTGCTGCCGTGCGGCAGCACCACCGTCACGTCGTACTTCTCGCCGGCCCGCGCGCCGGCCGGGATGACCCCGCTCACCAGCACCAGACTGGTGCTCCGGTTCGGGTCGTCCAGCACCTCTTTCGGGTTCCGCTGGAGCCGCTTGAGCACCTTCTCCATCACCTCGCGGTGGCCGTCCGGCGGCGGGCTGCTGCCGGTGCCTTTCAGCCCGAGCACCAGCCCGACGGCCGTGACCGGGATGGGCTCGGTGTTGCCCACCACCGTCTTACTACCGACGCTGGCGGTCAGTTCCTTCTCCGGGTCGGGTTCGGCCTGCGCCCGCGTGCCGGCGTCCGACTGTCGCGGCAGACAGCCGACCGTCACGGCCAGCGCCCCGGCGACACCGGCCGTCAGCCCGCCCACCATCAACCGCCTGCGGAAGCGGAGCATCGACTACCCCCCAACCCCGTCCGGTGGTCGTCCATAACCACAGGCGATCCGCCCGGTTCCCCCGAACCTGGAGCGGCCCGCAACGACGGAGTGCGAATCGGTCGGGACGATACCGCGGCCGACGGGGGTGTCAAGAGGGGAAACGCCGACGTGCGAAATGGTGAAGTGCGA
>JANNVG010000605.1:0-1987 GCA_031414395.1 Fimbriiglobus sp. | reverse complement strand
CACCGGCAGGTTGGCCAGCGCCTCGAACGTGACCACGTTGCCGGCCGCCCGCCCGGTCGTCGGCCCGCTGGCCGAGCCGAACGTCGTGCCGTCGGCCAGCTCGCCCACCACCACCACGTTCGTACACGGCCCGGTCCCCTGGTTCGTCACCTTGATCTCGTACATCGCCTCCTTACCCACCTCCACCGGGTCGTCCACGTCGATCACCTCGAACCGCAGGGCCGGCACGCCCTCCGCCCTCACCGGCGTGTCGCACTTCGCCTCCAGCCCCTTCCCCTTCCCGCCGTCCGGCGTGGCCTGGACGACGGTGCGGACGACGGCGTCGCTCGGCCCGACGCTCCGCAGCTTGAGCGTGAGCGACTTGCTCCCGCCGGCCGTCAGCCCGTTCAGCTTCCACCCGACCGCCTTGTTGGTCGGCACGAACGTGCCCCCGTCCGACGCCTGCACCACCTCGAACCCTTCCGGGATGGTGGTCCACACGCTCACCGGGTCGGTGGCGGCCGTGCCGGGGTTGGTCAGGTCGATCTGGTACGTCGGCTCGGCCTTCACCAGGCACTTGGCCGGGCCGGTCTGCTTGGCCACCAGGAGCGGCTCGACCAGGTTGACGTTCACCTTCGCCGACTCGCCGGGGTTGGTGTCGGCGAACACGGTGAGGGTGCACTGCTGGGCACCGGCCTTGGCCGCCACGCACTCGAGCGTGAGCGTCTTCGTCTGGCCGGCCGGCAGGTTGGACAGCGGCGCCTCGATCACGTTCCCGGCCGCGTGCGTCAGCCCGTCGGTCAGGCGGGCGTGCAGGGTCATGGCCGACGCCGCCCCGCTGCCCGTGTTCGTCAGCTTGATGGTGAACTGCACCTTCTCGCCCACCCGCACCGTCTCGGCCGCGGTGATGTTCACCCCGATCCGCGGGCGGGTCACTTTCACCTTCGCCTCGACCGCCGACGTGAACGACACTACCGCCCGGCCGCGGATCTCCCCCTCGTCGGCCGGCTTGACCGTCACCTTGATCCGCTTCTCGGCGGCGGCGTCGAGTGTGCCGACCGCCCACGCCAGCTTACCGTCGGTGGTGGCGTCGGCCGGCGGGTCGCTGCTCTGGTACGTCACCCCGGCGGGGATCTCCTGCTCCACCCGCACCCCGCTCACGGCCGCGGTGCCGGTGTTCTTGACGACCAGCGTGTACGCCAGCGGCTGGCCGACGCCGACCGACTCGGGCATCTCGTACTCGACGCTCACACTCGGCGCGTGCTTGCTCGACAAGGTGCTCGCACTCGGCACCCCGGCGGGCGCGGGCGTGAGGGCCGGCGCGGTGGGCGACACGAGCGGGGCGGTGTTTTCTAATGGCTTGGGCGTGGCCGGCAGCCGCTCGCTGATGACGGTCGGCGGCGGCACCGGGATGGGATCGGCGACCGGGGTGACGGCCGGCGACGGTTTGGGCGTGTCGGCCTTCGGCATTTCCGGCAGCGGCGGAAGGGGACTGCCCCGCGGCGGCACCGGGTCGGTCTTCGGCCCCTCGGCCTTGAACGGCTCGGGGTCGGCGGCGGCGATCGGGCGGACGCCTTCACCACTGGCCGAGAACAGCTTCGGTTTGGGCGGGACCGCCGCCGGTGTGGTGGGCGTGGCCGGCGCGGCCGGACTCGGCGTGACCGTTCCGGGGTAATACTTCGGCGCCGGCGGCGGGGCCTGGGCCGACGCCACCCCGCCGCTCAGGGCGGCGACGACCGCCGCTGTCGCCCACGTCATCCGGTCCAACAGTCGGGTGCGCACGGTTCGATCCCCCCAATGTCTGTAGCCAGCCTCTGCTGTCGCCGGCCTCTGTGAGGCCGGGTCAGACCGGGGTCACAGACCCCGGCTACAACCATCCAGCCGCTGCCGGTGTCAGTTCGACCGACCGGCCGGCACACCCCGCCCCCCGCGGACGGGTCGTCGGTCCGTCGGCCGGAGCCGTCGCTGTCGGACCTCCTCCGCGGGTCGTCGTGCGGCCGCCGCCCGT
>JANNVG010000604.1:0-2949 GCA_031414395.1 Fimbriiglobus sp. | reverse complement strand
CCCCTGGTCGGTCATCATCGCCACCGCCCGGAGCTTGAACTCCGGCGGGTACTGGCCACGCACTTTGGTCATCGGTGGGTCTCCTGGTCAGTTGAGGATACACCGCTTTCCCACTGCCCACGATCCCTGGGGAGCTTCAGTCGGCCGGGCGGAGGGTGGGCGGCATGCGGCGGACGCTCGGCAGCCCGGACACGTCGAGTGACAGCTTGCCGAGCCATTGGGCCCCGTCCCGCCCCTCCACCACCAGGAACGGGATGTCGGGGCGGCGGCGGGCGGTCTCGGCGGCGATGCGGGCGAACCACGCCACCCCCTTCACCGGCTGCGGGTTGACGAACGTCACGCTCCGCCCGGCCGAGCAGTCGGCCGCCGCCCGCCGGCGGTTCCACGGCCACCCCACCGCCTCTGCCTCCAGCCCGGTCTCCTCGCGGTACACCCGCCGGGCGTACTCGGACGGCACCCGCAGGGCGTCCGCCTCCCGCAGGAACGGGGCGTTCTGGTAGGCGAAGTTGTGCAGCGCGAACACCACCCTCGCCCCCCGCTGCTTCACCCGGCGGATGAGGTGCGGGGCGACCGGCTGACCGCCGTAAGTGAGCACCACCGCGGGACGGAAGCGGTCGCACGCGCGGGCGAGCACGTCCAGGAACGGGAGTCCCTCCTCCTGGGTGAGAGGCCGCCGCGGGTCGTAGCCGGCCGGCCGGTACTGGGTGACCGGCACGCCGTTCAGGGTGTAGTGGAACAGCTCGTACCGCGTCCCGCGGGGCGGGGCACACCGCTCGACATGGTAGGCCAGCCCGTACTCGCGGAGGACGTCCGGCACCCCCCGCCCGTCGCCGAAGTCGAGCTGCGGGCCGCACACCACCCGGCAGTCCCAGCCGGCGGCGGCGAGGGCCTCGAACAGGTCGCGGGTGGCGAGGGCGGCCCCGCTCGAGTGGTCCAGGTAGGCGTGGTACGAGGCGAACAGGAGCGGCGGGTTGGCGGCGGTCACAGCCCGGACCTCGTGTGGTGCGGTTGGCCCGCACGCGAGCGGGGTGGTAATAAACTCATGGCAATCGGTCCGGACGCGGGGGTGAGTCGTGCGGCCCACGGACAGCCCGGACATCTCGGTGGTGATGCCAGTGTACAACGGCGAGCGGTTCGTCCGCCGGGCGGTGGCGTCGCTCCTGGCGCAGACGATCACAGGGTGGGAACTGCTGGCGGTGGACGACGCCTCGACCGACCCCTCGGCCGCCATTCTCGACGAGTACGCGCGGGCCGACCCGCGGGTGCGGGTGATCCGCCACGAGGTCAACCGCGGGCAGGCGGCCGCCCGGAACACGGCCCTGAGAGCCGCCCGCGGCGGGTGGTTGGCGTACCTGGACAACGACGACGAGTTCTACCCGGGGCACCTGGCGGCGGTGGCGGGGAACGCCTCGGCCGGTGACGTGCTGGTGTTCCGGTACGACCAGTTCGACGAGCGGCCCCGGTCCGGCTCGTTCGGGCGGATGTGGGAGTGGGACCCGGCGGCCCACCGCCACCGCTTCCCGGCCGACAACGTGTTCGTCCCGCTCGGCGTCGCCCACCGGCGGGAACTGATCGACCGCACCGGCGGGTTCGACGAGACGCTGGTGGTGGACGAGGACACCGACCTGTGGCGGAGGTTCGCCGCGGCCGGGGCGGCGTTCGCGTTCCGGGCGGAGAAGAGCGGGCTGTACCACATTCGGGCGGCCAGCCAGTCCCGCCTCCGCCGCTTGCCGGACGCCACGAGGCTGGCGTGACACTCACTCTCCCATCGTCCCCGGCCCGCGAGTGAACAGTCGGCCAGATGTGCGAGGTGGTGCCCAGGGTCAGCACGGCAGGCCCCGCAGGGCGGCTACCAGGCGGGCGACGTGGGACGGGTCGGCCGACCCCGGCAGGCGGACGGTCAGCCCGTTCGGGAGTGTCATCTCGGCGGTGGTGTCGGCCACCAGGCGGACGGGCACGAACCGCGGTAGGGGCGGGGCGGCCGGGGTCGTCGGGGTGGGTCGGGCGACCGGGCTGAGGCCGAGGTTCTTCCGCCAGGTGTGGAACCGCCGCTCGGGCAGCCCGCGCTGCCGGCAGAACTCACGAACCGACAGGCCGGACGTGGTGATGGCCTCCCGCCAGAACTGCGCCCGCTCAGCCGGAGTGGTGGGAACGGCGGACGGGACGGGGACAGGGTCGGACACGGTGGACCTCCTCCACAGAGAAAGCCACCAGCCTACCCCACCTCACAAGGCGTCGATCCGCCGGACGTTTACCGTGAAGGGTTCGATCTGGCGACGCCAGCCGGTCGGCTCATGGCGGGCGTCCTCGCCAGCGTCGCGGCTTACGAAACCGAAGTCCGCAAGGAACGGCAGTTGGCTGGTATCGCCAAAGCGAAGATGGAAGGGAAGCGGTGGGGCGGACGGAAGGCGGGCACGCGGGTCAGGCTGACCGAAGAGAAGGAAGACGTGATCCGTCAGCTTCGCGGGCAGGGCAAGAGCGTGGCGTTCATCGCCCGCACCGTCGGCTTGACTCGCAAGACCGTGTACCGGGCGTTGAGCCGAAGCGGCACCACACCATGACGCTCCACACCCTGCGAGCGAACGAACTATGGTCGGTGTCGGGCAAGGCTGGGACTTTGTTCGTTCGCTCGCAGAGGCGGAACCCGTCGCTGGGCTTGCAGCGAGCAATGCGAGCCAACGAACAAAGGGTGCGGGAGCCGGGCTTCGTTCGTTTCTTATATTGTCGTCCAGCTCGTACTGATTCAATGTTGGTCATCACTTATGGAGATTGGCCAGTTGGCGCTCTCGGTAGAAATCTGGCAGGTATTGCTTAGTGACTGTCCCACAAGGTGGTGTTAAGCGGCATTGTGATATTGGAACTCGGCGTCCACATGTTTCGGCTTCAGCCGGTTGAGCATGAGGTGAATCATGGCCAACTTGACGAAGGCCTCCGACGACCGGACGCTCT
>JANNVG010000603.1:0-2458 GCA_031414395.1 Fimbriiglobus sp. | reverse complement strand
GGGGTTGTACCCCCGGCTCCGCCCCGCGCCGGCCTGGGTGGGGTGGAATTATGCCCGCCCCAGGGGGGGGGCGGCTCGTCCGGGTCACTTCCGCACGCCCTGCAGCTTCCGCAACAGGGCGAGCTGCCCCTGCTCGTCGGCGGCGCCGGCGGCCAGGGCTTGCATCACCACACGCTTCTCCGACTCGTCTCGCATCTCGGCGAACCGCGACACGATCTTGCCGAGCATCTCGCCCCGCTCGGGCATCTGGTGGCCGACGAACTGGAGCTTCTGGGCCGCTTCCAGCAGGTCCGGCCGGTCGAGCAGCTTCACCCGCAGCCCGTCCATGTCGGGCGGGAAGCCGTCGGTGTGCAGGGTGTACAGTTCGCTCAGCATCCGCCGCAGGCCGGTGTGCCGCAGGTGGTCGGCGTGCACCTGCTCGCGGGCGGTGCCCACCAGCCCCGGTTCGGCCAACAACAACTGGAGCAACTGCTTCTCCAGCGCGGCCTCGGCCGGGGCGATCTTCGGCCCGTTCGCCGGCATGTCGATCAGCGCCGCCGGGTTCGGGGGCGGCTTCGGGTGACCCGGTTGCGGGCGGGAGGCGTCGCGCTCGGCCCGCCGCCGCTCGCCCTTCAACTCCGCCAGTCTCGCCCAGAGTGTCTCCTGCCGCAACCCGAGCCGGTGGGCCAGCCGCGTGACCGCCGCCTGCTGCCGCACCTGGTGGCGGGCGCTCAGGATGTCCGGGGCGACGGCGACCACGCTCAGCATCCGGTCCACGATCTGCTGAATGTTCTCGGCCGTCGTCTGCGGGATTCTACGGAACAGGCTGTCCAGCTTGTACTCCAGCACCGATTGGGCGGCGGCGAGGCGGTCGCGGAAGATCTGCGGGCCGTCGGGCGTCACCAGCAGGTCGCACGGGTCGAGGCCGTCGGGCAGGGTGGTGACGGTGATGTCGATGTCGTGCTGCGACCAGAACAACTCCAGCGCCTTGTCGGTGGCCGTTTCGCCCGCCTCGTCGCCGTCGAACACCAGCACCACCTTCGGCACGTACCGCCGCAGTTGCAGCACGTGCGAGAGCGTCAGGGCGGTGCCCATCGTGGCCACCACGTTGCCCACGCCGTGCTGGTGGGCCATCATCACGTCGGTGTACCCTTCCACCACCGCCAGACTGCCGGCGGCGCTCGCGGCGTGGCGGGCGAGGTCGAGGCCGTAGATCAGCTCCGACTTGTGAAACAGGGGCGTTTCCGACGAGTTGTAGTACTTCGGCCCGCGGGCGGCGTAGGGCGAACTGGGCAGGATCCGCCCGCCGAACCCGACCGTCTGCCCCCGCGCATCGCGGATGGGGAACATGACGCGGTCGCGGAAGCGGTCGTAGTGCCCGCGGTTCTCGTCGCGCTTGGCGATGAGTCCCACTTCGAGCAGCACGTCGGCGGGCACGTCGTCGCGCTCGGCCTGCCGCACCAGCCAGTCGCCGGCGGGGGGGGCGAAGCCCAGCCCGAACTGCCGCACGTTCGCCCCGCTCAGCCGCCGCTCGCCCAGGTACGCGCGGGCGTCTTCGGCCGAATCCCCTTCCATCAGGCACGTCTGATACTTCGCCTCCGCCCACTTCATCGCCCGCAGCAGGCGGCTGCGGGTCTCGTCTTCGGGCGACGACTTGCCGTCCAGCTTGATGCCCGCCCGGTCGGCCAGCATCCGCAGCGCCTCGCCGAACCCCACCTTCTCGAACTTCATCACGAACTCGAACACGTCGCCGGCCTGCTGGCAACTCCAGCAGCGGAAGTTCTGGAACTGGCGGCTCACTTGCAGCGACGGGCGGGTGTCGTTATGGAAGGGGCAGACGGCCTTGTAGTCCTTGCCGGCGGTGACGACGGGGATGTACCCGGACACCACGTCAACGATGTCGTTGGCGACCTTCACCTGCTTCTTCTGGTCCACCGAAACTGGCGGCACGGGACACCTGGGTGTACGTTCACGGGAGCGCGGGCGTCCCGCCCGCATTCAAAACTGCGGGCGGAGCGGGTCGTTGGACGTCGCGTGTCGGCGGTACTGTCGGGTCGCGGTGTTGAAGGTGGACGACCCGGCAACCTCCGCCGGCCGATGGGAAGGTGAGGCGGCGGCTCACCGGAAGTTCCGGGAGCGCGACACGTCTGGGTGAATGGCCGGAAGAGCTTTGCTGGGAAGTTCGCCCTGGTCCGCGGGCCGCGCGTTGGGGAAACGGCAGCACTCATCCGTAAGTGCTGGGGTCATTCTACCCCCACCCGGTCGGCCGTCAAGTTGGGCACCCCCGGCCCAACCGTTCGAGCTTCTCCATTACCTAATGTACACCGCGGCGGGGTGGGCGGGGGTCCGGTGGACGTGATTTCATCGGCGGATGGCGGGCGGGGCGCTGAACGAGCGCAACGACGGGCGCGAGAGGTGAACAACGGTCGGCCGGCACAACCGGCAAAGGCGGAACCGTCCGGGCGGGCGACGCGACGTG
>JANNVG010000602.1:0-2095 GCA_031414395.1 Fimbriiglobus sp. | reverse complement strand
TGACGAACGTGGAGTTGGTGTAGGCCGTCACTCGCTCCACGCGGGCTTCCCAGGCTCCGGCCCCCGTCCGACTCTCGGCGAGAGTCGGCCACCCGTTTAGGTTCGCGGCGGGGCGTCGCGGCCGGTCGTTGCCCACGCTAGCGCGCCGATCACTCCGCACGGCTGGTCGTACTCGCCGGCCGCTCGACCCGCCCTACAAATCCGTACTGACGCCGCTCGGTTCGCCGAACCTACTCCTCGATGTCCAGCTCGGCGGCTCGCGTCTCCCCGACTGCGTTCGCCTGCCAGTACGTCTGCGACCTCACGTCCAGGCACGTCAGCCAGCCGCCGGCGTAGGCCCCCGTGTCCAGGCAGTACGTCGTCGGCCACGCCTTCGGCAGCCCGCTCCTCTGGCTGCTGTGCCCGCACACCATGATCTTTCCCGACACGTGCCGCACCGGGCCGTTCAAAAATTCCCAGAACAAATACGTGTCGGTCTGGTCGGCGAGCGGCGTGCCCGGCTCCAGGTTGGCGTGAACGAAGATGTGTGTGTCGGTCTCGAAGAAGTCGAACAGCCCTTCTTCGAGGAACTCCCAGTGCTCGGGCGGGATGTTGTCGAACGTCGCCCGCCAGCCGGATTCGACATACGAGTTCATCGTCTGCACGCCGCCGACACTCAGCCAGTTCCGCAGCTCGCCCTTGTCGCGGCGGGCCTCGGTCATCATCAGCTCGTGGTTCCCCCGCAGACAGACCACCCGGTGACTCTGCCGCAGAGCGATGAGCCGGTCGATCACGCCCTTCGAGTCCGGCCCGCGGTCCACGTAGTCGCCGAGGAAGACGAGCAGGTCGGCCGGCGTGGGACGCACGACCGCCAGCAGCGCGTCGAGCGCCGCACTGCACCCGTGGATGTCGCCGACCGCGAGCGTCCGCATGGTCAAGTCCCACAGTCTGGTGTGTCGTGAGGCTACCACGGCCGGCCGGACACGGCTAGGGGTCGGCGAGGACTGTTCACTCTCACCCCGCCCCGACTGCCGCCCGCCGCAGCGCGTCCACGAACCGGCCGAACAGTGGCGAGTGGTACCGCCGCGTGCTCCAGGCGAGGGCCAGCGTGCGAGTCGGCTTCTCGCCGGCAATCGGGCGATACACACGGTGCTTGCTCGGGTCGGTGGCGGCGGCCATCTGCGGAATCAGGCTCACCCCGTGGCCGAGCCTCACCAGTTCCAGCACCGTGGCCAATTGGTGAATGCGGGAGGTGACGACGGGGGCGGTGTGCCGGCGGGTGCAGAAGGCGAGCGCCGTGTCGGTCAGGCAGTGGGCCTCGTTCAGCAGCACGAACCGCTCGGCCGACAGTTCCTTCAGCGTCACCCGCGATTTCGCCGCGAGAGCGTGACCGGCCGGCATGACCGCCAACAACTCCTCCGTCAACAGCGGCTCGACGTGCAACCCGTCGTGTCGCAGCGGCATCGCCGCGACGAGCAGATCCGCCTCGCCCGCCGTCACCCGCCCGACGGCCCGCTCGGTCGGCTCCTCGATCACCTCCACTTCCGAATCGGGGCACTCCTTGGCGAAGGTCGTGAGCACCTGCGGGAGCAGGTACGGGGCGACGGTGGGGATGGCCGCCACCACCACGCGGCCGGCGTCCGGGGCGTTCGTGAGGGTGGCCCGCGCCTCGTCCACCAGCCGCACGATGTGCGACGCGCGGTCGCGCAACTTCTCCCCGGCCTCGGTCAGCCGCACGCCCCGGCCGAGCCGCTCGAACAGCGGCTTGCCGACCTCCTCTTCCAGCTTCGCAATGGCCTGACTGATCGACGGCTGCGACACCCCGCACGCCTCCGCCGCCCGCGTGAAGTGGCCCAACTCGGCGACTTTTGCGAAATACCGGAGCTGGTGCAGTTCCATTCGCCCCACCTATCGGTCGGATAGGAAAGATGTCTTCGCCCAATTGTAGGCCGGTGTCTACTATCACCGTAGTTCGTGGGACACACGAGACCTCACCCCCCGTCCCCCTCTCCATGTCATGGAGAAGGGGTGTTCAGCGGATACGTTGTCGGACAGTCCGCATCGCCGACCCTTGACGGCAGACCGCGGACCAACGTGTTCAGCGAATTGAACACCC
>JANNVG010000601.1:0-7176 GCA_031414395.1 Fimbriiglobus sp. | reverse complement strand
CCCCTGGTCGGTCATCATCGCCACCGCCCGGAGCTTGAACTCCGGCGGGTACTGGCCACGCACTTTGGTCATCGGTGGGTCTCCTGGTCAGTTGAGGATACACCGCTTTCCCACTGCCCACGATCCCTGGGGAGCTTCAGTTCGACCCCACGAAGATGGAGGGGAGCAACCTGTATCGCATCGTCAGCCCGATGCGGGATGGGAAGGTGTCGAACATGACGCTTTGCAATCTGGGCTGGTGTTTGGCGAAGTTGGGAATCACCTGCGTGGCCGGGACGGACACACACACCCTTGCCGGCAGCAACCAGGAGAGCGTCCCGAACACGGGATACCGCTACGGGACGACGCGGGTCATCCGCGTGTTCGAGAAGCAGAAGGAGAAGTTCGAGCAACTCAGCCGCACCGACTGGGAGTTGTCGCCGCCGTATCAGATCACCCCCTCGCCTGCGTCGGGCGAAGGCGGGAAGTCGGCGGAACTCCTGCCGGACGATTCCTGGCTCCAGCCCACAATTCCTGAGTGGAAGGAAATAAGCGCGGAGGCCGTTCGGGTTCGGATGGCGGTAGGTGAGGAAACGTCGGGGAATGTGGCCGGACCAGACTACGAGTCGTTCGTCAAGGGTTGGCTGACAGCGGCCGTGGGAAAGGATGAAAAGTACGACGCGGTGGTTGTGAAGGATGTGGGCAAGGGGGTGATGTCGGCGAAGTTGATCGACCTGCTGTTTCAAGCCAACGACTCTTTACGGGCGACCCCGTGGTTCGTGTCCACGAAGCAGTGGCAGGCGAACTGGCTGGCGCACCTCATGGAACAGAAAGCGAACGTGCGGGCGGTGCTGTTCGAGCCGGTGGCCGCGTCCAACTGCCCGGAGGTGCCGACCTGGGTGTCGGCCCAGAAGTACGTCACCAGCGAAGCGACTGGCGTGCTCGAACGCTGGCGGGAGAAGTTGAGACGGTGCGTGCCAACAACCGATGACGGGCGGCGGGTGGTGGTGATCCTCGCGAACGAACTCCAGACGCTTGCCTGGGTGAGCAAGACCAGCTTCGATCCGGCCGAACCGAACGAGGGGACCGAGCCGAACGTCGGGACGGTTCTGCTGCAACCGGACGCGAACCCGAACAAGGTGTCGATGGTGACCGGGGCCGGGGCACCAAGCGCGGTGCTGGCGAGCTTGGTGTACGGGTTGTTGGGCGAGGACCTCCACAGGAGGTTCGATCCCACCCAAAAAACCCAGTTCCTCGACCGCCTCGAACCCAAGAAGCCGAAGGGCGGTGACGAGAGGACCAAAACACCTCCCGCCCCCGCTGCGGGCGGGCAGACGAAGGAGACGAAATCCCTGTTCGGCACCAAGCACTGGGTGAAGGGGGCGTTGCGGTTCGCCGAGGAGTGGGTGAGAATCAGCCACCGCCGACTGGAACAGGCCGACCGTACGACCGCGATTCCCGACCCGGCGCTCACCCTCACCACCCCGAACGGTGCGACCGAGAAGCGGGCCGTTTGCATTCTCGTTCCCGGCACGCGAGTCGGAACGGATGTGGACGGCCCGGAATCGGTCGACGAAGTCGGGAAGACCGAAGCGGTCGTGCAGGAGGACTGGCTTCGCGACCCGCGTGGGCCGGATGAGCTTGTGAAAAACAGTGTCTGCACCGTCTTCACCGCACGTCAGGATGGAGTGGCACTTGAGATCGCCCGTGGGTGCATCGAACTGCCCGGCTACGTCTGTTGCGGGCCGTCCAAGCGGCGGCAGATCGCCACCCTCATGCGGAAGTTCCGCGAGTTCGACCCCTACAACGCCCGGCACCCCAGCGCCGGACTGCTCTTGGCGAAATCCGGTGCCGGAAAGAGTCACTTGGTTCGAGAACTCGCCGCGCAGCTCAAACTCCGCCCGCTGACGATCAACGTCACCAACCTGAACCGCCGGGAAGACCTCCTGGCCGAATTCGACCGCATCGTCACCGACCAGGCGGAACTCGACTCCGGCCAGAAAATGCTCGTGTTCGTGGACGAGGTGAACGCGAAGATCGAGGGCCGCCCGGTGTACGACGCCTTCCTCACCCCACTGGAGGACGGGTACTACGTCCGGGGGGGGGTGCGGTTCCACATCGAGCCGTGCCTTTGGTTGTTCGTGGGCACGGCCACCGAGACGGAAATCCGCGAAGCGAGTTCGAAGGGGAGTGACTTCCTGTCGCGGATGACGTTCTCGCTCGACATGCGAGGGGAGTCGGACCAGCCGGTGTACGGTATGCACGAGAACATGCTCGTCGGTGCGAATTTCGCCATTCGCCAACACACCGGGTTGAAGGAGTTGCACCGGGAGGCCCTTCTCGAACTGGCCGGGTTGACCGGCGCGTCGGTGCGAGACATCAAACACTGGGTCGAGAAGCGAATCGGGGTGGACCGGCTCGGGCGGGGGCGTATCCGCCCTTCCGCGGAGGATGCCACCCTCCCGCATCGGCCGTCGAAGACGAGTGCGGAAGTCCACGCGGAAGTCCAGGCCGAGCTACGGTATTTGCAGGAATACCTAAAGCAGAAAGACCGTGAGTGGGTGACGCTCATGCCGACCAAGCTGAAGAGGGAAGACCACGCGGCCGCAACTCCGCGCCCGCCGCCGGCCCCTCCCGCGTCCCCGCCGACGACTACAGCAGCAAGCTCAAATCCTCCTCCTGCGACAACTCCGCACACCCGCGGCCCGCCCGTTCCGCCCGTTCCGCCCGTTCCGCCCGAGGGGTGAGACACGCCGCCCGCGCTCACCCGTTGACGAAGAACTCGGCGCTGCCGACGAACGCGATGCGGAGGGAGAGCAGATCCAGGCCGGTGTTCACCTGGAACGCCACGTCGGCCGCGCTGGGCGCGTTCGCCGCCGTCCGCTTGAGCACGTCGAAGAACAGGTTGGTCACCTCCCGCGTCCGGTACTCCGTCGACTGCACGAACCCGTTGGCGACGCCGGATCGCCCGAGTGACGGCAACAGGTTCAGCCACGTGTCGAGGTCGCCCGACGACGGCACGCGGCCGAGCAACGTCTGGAACAGTGACGACACGAAGGCGGGGTCGCCGCCGAAGCGGATGCGGTACTCGGCGGAGGCGAAGAAGGCGATCTGGATCTGCTCGACCGTGAACCCGCTGGCCAGCAGGTTGATGTGGTGCGGCCGTCCCACCGGGTCGGCGTCGCGGCCGAGGATGGACTTGTACAGCCCGTCGATCACATAGCCGAGTGCCTCCGGCGAGCGGCCGATGCCGTTGGCCACGGTCGAGAACGGCGTGCCGCCGGTGAGTTGATTCACCCAGAGGCCGGCGCCGGCGGGGTTGTTCACGTCGGCGCTCCGACGCAGGAACGTGTGGTACAGGGCTGCCACGGCCGACTGGTTGGCCGTCAGCGGGCTGGCCGAGTCGACGTTCACGTTCAGGGCCGCGTCGCCACTGTCGCGGATGACGTCCTCCGGGTTGCCCACGCTCCAGATGTTGTTCCGCGCGAACAGCGTCTGGGCGTTGGTGAACCCAGACACCACAACGACGGCCCCGGCGGTGGCGGTGGCGGCGGCCGTGAACCCGCGGAAGTTGTTCAGGCCCAGGCTGCCTTGGCCGCCTCCGCCCAGATCGACCCCGCTCACGAACGAGCCACTCCCGGTACCCTGAACGTTGACGCCGATGCGGTTGCGGTGTAGGTCGTTTCCCTCCACCTTGCCCACCAGTTCTGTCGCGGTGGTGGCGTTCGCCACCACCAAGATGCCGATCCCGTTGCCGCCGGTCGAAATGTCGTTGTGCAGCAGCGAGAGGGTGCGAGTCAGTCCGCTCGCGCTCTCGACGATGACACCTGCATTCGAGGAACTGCTGGCCGAACTCGGGAATGAGATGCGGTTCTTGCTGATCGTGACGGAAGTGCCCGACGCAGTCTGGGGACGAATGTAGATCGCCTCCTGCGAGTTGGTGGAGTTGTCGGTGAATGAGTTGTTCGTGATCGTCAGCCCGGCAATGTTGGCCCCGTCGGCGACGACGATGTGAGCGTTCGTGGTGTCGGCGCCGACCTGCCCGAGGAACGTGTTGTTGACCACCTGGTCGGTGACGGTGCGGAGGGCGACGGCCTCGTACTCGACCAGGTTCAGGTTGGAGAAGGCGAAGAAGGTGTTGTCGGTGATCAGGTTGTTGCTGCCGGCGGCCGGCGGGGTGACGCCGACGATGTTCCCGCCGCTGATACCGACGATGCCGGTGAAGCGGTTGTTCCGCAGGGTGGTGCCGGTCGAGTCCAGGTCGATCAGGCTTTCCGCCGCGCCGATGTTGAAGGCGTTCGTGACGACGCACCCCTCGATTGTCCACCCGGCCCCGGTGATGGTGAGTGAGTCGCCGAGCACGACGTTGAGGTTCCGCAGGGTGACGTTCGCCTGGAAGACGGCCGCCGACTGGTTGATGGCGACCACTGGAAGGGTGTCGGCGCTGAACGCCGGGTTGCCGCGGATGGTCTGACCCGCCAGATTGCCCACCCCCATCGGTCCGGGCGACGAGCCGGGTTCGATCTGGATGATATCGCCGCCGTTGAAGACGCCTTGGGCGGCACCGATCGAGGCGAACGTGCTGGTGCCGTTGGCGAGACTCGGGTGGACGACGGACAGGACGGCCGGGGCCAGGCGGTCTTCGATCACCTCCAGCCGCAGGCGTGTCGATTGCGGCCGGGCGGGGCGAGTCGGGCGGAGCCAGCGGGCGAACCAGGACATCGGAGAACACCGGGAGAGGGAGAGCAGACGGGGGGGGCGAGCGGCCATTCTCACACGCCCGCGGGCCGTCTGACAAGTTGATTGTGGAGCGATTGAACAAGCCGAGATGGGACTACCGACCGCCGCCCGCCCGCCCGCCAAAACACCCGAGAGGATTTGAACCTCTAACCCTCGGTTCCGAAGACCGATGCTCTATCCAGTTGAGCTACGGGTGCATACCGACGATCAAAGTACGGCGGCGGGCGGGCGGGTACAAGGGCACCTCGCCGGCGTCACTTGCCCGACGGCCGGCGGGGCCTGCTCGCTTTCGGCTTCGGCTTCGGCTTCGGCGGCGGGGGCGGGGGCGGCGGGTTCGGGTTCAGGCAGTCGATGTTCCCCCGCAGGTCCATCAGGAAGCACCGCACGTCCAGCTTCTTCGGGTGTTCCTTCTCCGCCTCCGTTTCATCACATCCGGGGTGCTTCTTTCGCCACCTCGCCAACCACCTCTTGTGCCACTCCGTGTACCACTCCTCGATCGCAGCCATCAGCTTGAACGCCCACTCCTTGTGGTCGTCGTACTCTCTCGTCTCGCCGTCGGGCATGTCCTCGTAGTCGACCCCGTCGTTCAGGAACGCCTTGTACGCCCCGCAGTTGCGGTGTTCGACGACGTACACGCCGTGCGGCTTGTGCAGCGTCAGCGCGACCTCCAGGTGGTCGAAGAAGGTGGTCCGCCAGGACGGGCACTTCTTGCACTCCACACCGTCCGACTGCGGGCCGAAGTGCAGGCCGGCCCGCGGCAGGTCGTCGTGTTTCATCACCCCGAGGGCGGCGCCGGCGGTGATCAGGTGGTCGTACCGGTTGGTCAGGTTGTCGCGGTCCATGAACGACGCCAGCTCGTCGGCCAGCCGCAGGTCCATGCAGCTGAGCAGCACCACGTTGTGCCGCGGCAGCGGGTACTCGCCGTGGATGGTACACGAGCGGTCGGTCATCGCGTCGGACATGAACGGCTCCTGGGGGTGAACTCGGGGCTTCGCGTGTCGGCCGTCGGGTCCACTGGGCGAGTGCGACCGATGATACCAGCCCGCCGGTCGGCTACCATAACCTTGTCCCCCGGCGGTGCGAAATGTCCTCCCCTACACAATCCCGGTTCGCCTGGCGCACCCTCTTCGCCCGCTCGCGGTCGGCCGTGTTCGTGGTCGGTGGCGACCGCCGGTTGCGGTTCGGCAACGCCGCGTGGGAGGAGGCCACCGCCACCCCGTTCGCCCCGATTCGCGGGATGCGCATCTCGCCGCGGCAGTCGGCATCCGACCTGTCGAACACCCTCGCCCCGCCGCCGGAGGTGTGGGCCGGCCAGCTCGCCCGCGTCCGCCGTGCCGCCCCAGGCCACACCGACGGCCCGCCCTGGTGGGACCTCACCTTCCTGCCGCTGCTCGGTGACGGCGACACCCGCGTGCTGGCGGTCGTCGGCGTACTCACCGTCGTCGGCGTCGCCCCGAGTTTGCCGCGGGTGAAGGTGCCCGAAGCGCTCGCCGCCGTGCGCGCCGCCCACGCCGAGTTTTACACCCTCGACCGACTCACGGGACCGTCGCCCGCATCGGAACGGCTGCTGTCGCAGGTGCGGGCGGCGGCCATCGGCGAAATGCCGGTGTGGGTGACGGGCGAACCGGGCACGGGCAAAGAAACGGTCGCGCGGGTGATCCACCACAACGGCCCGCGGCGGGAGCGGGCGTTCGTCGGACTGGTGTGCGGCGGGCTGCAACCGTACCTGATCGACGGGCTGCTGTTCGGCAAGGGCGGGGCGGCCGGCGGGCGGGTGGTGGGCACGCTGTACCTGAAGAACCCGCACCTGCTGCCCGCGGCCACGCAAGACAAGATCCTCAACTGGTGCGACTCGGCGGCCGGTCCGCGGCTCGTCTCAGGGGCCACTGCCGCCGCCGGCGAACTGGTGACGGCCGGCCGACTCGCCCGCCCGTTTCACACCCGCTACGCCGCCTTCGACATCACCGTTCCCCCGCTGCGCACCCGACTCGACGACCTGCCGAAGTTGTGCGAACGCGCCGGGCTGCCGCGACCCGCCGCCGACGTGCTGGCCATGCTGCGGGCGCACTCCTGGCCGGGCAACCTGCGGGAGTTGGCCGACGTGCTGGCGAAGGCCGACGGCGGGCCGCTCACGAAGGAACACCTGCCGCGGGTCATCCGCGAGCGGCACCTGATCGCCACGCACGCGCTCGCCGCCCCGCCGCCGATGCCCAAGATGGACGACATCCTGACGGCGGTGGAGAAGCGGCTGATCGAGACCGCGCTCGCCGAGACGGGCGGGCTGTTGGGCGAAGCGGCCGAGCGGCTTGGCGTGTTCCGCCAACGGCTCGCCCGCCGCATGGCGGCACTCGGTATTGTGGAGTAAGTGCCGTGAGCCGAGACGCCGAACGGGTGGGGGGCCGCGGCCGGGGGGGGGGGGGGGGGCCCTGGCCGACCGACCGGCGGCGCGCTCGGGGG
>JANNVG010000600.1:0-1648 GCA_031414395.1 Fimbriiglobus sp. | reverse complement strand
CCCCGGGCCACCCCGGCCCGCTCGGGCGGGGGGTGATTCGGGTGGGGGGTAGCCCCCCGCGGCCCTGGCGGGCCGGGTTCGCCAGATCACATCCGCACGCCGACCGGCTCGACGGCGAAGCTGAACGAGTCGCCGCTCACGCACGCCGGGATGGGCAGGGGGGCGCGGGTCTGGTGCGGCTGGTTGTCGATCTTGAACGCCCCGGCGATGCGGACGCCCAGGCCGTCCTTGCTGCGGTAGATGACGATGTTCGCGGGCAGGTCGGGCATGGCCACGTGAACGGGCGGGGTCGGGCCGAGGATCAGGTTCTCGGCCATAATCAGCACGCCGTCCACGGCCAGCGGCAGACGGTGCCCGCTCACCAGCTCCAACCGCGCCGACGGGCTGATCGGCACCGGCTGATGGAACACGAACTGGCAGGTGCCGCCCAGCGTCACGCGGTCGCCGGCGGACAGCGGGGCACGCTTCGTCGGCTCGCCGTTCACCAGCAACTCGCGGCCGGACTCGAGCACGTACCCCTCGCCGTCGCGGGTCAGTTCGGCGTGCATCCGCGACACGTCGGCGAACAGCGGCACGTCCACCGGCCCGCCGCCCGTCGCCTGCCCGAACCCCACCCGCGTGCCCGTACACACCAAGTATCCGCCCACGCCATCGATCCACAGCAGGAACCGCTTGGGCAAACCGGGGGCGACGGTGTCGGGTGCGGGCACCACCCGCGACACGGGTTTGGCAAGCGGCAACCGGCTGATGCCGTTGGTGTTCACGTTGTAGGTGGCCGTGGGGGCGTCGGCGGGCGGGTCGGACTTCAACCCGGCCCACGCCAGTTCGACCATCCCGCTCGCGCTCGACGACACTCCGGCGCGGGTGACACCGAGCGGGGCGGCGGGCAGCACGTCCCAGGCGCGGGCGATCAGACTGCGGGCGTCGCGGTGGTGCGGGGCCACGGCCGTCACCAGGTCGCCGTACCGCAACACGTCGGCCCACTTGCCGCCGGCGGCGGCCTCGTGCAGTTTCACCGTCGCCTCGCGGAACCGCTCCTGCCGGGCGGTCAGCTTGCCGTGGTACTCGTCGAACCCGTCGTGCAGGGCGTGCGGCACTTTCCCCTTCGCCCGCTCGACCATCGCGGCGGCGGCCGAGAAGTCGCCGCGGTCGGCCGTCTCCATCGCCCGCAGCCACTCCTTCGCGGCGTCTTCGAGCACGGCGAAATCGGGGTGAAAGGCCGACCGCTGCCGCAACCGGGCGTGCGCCTCGATCACCCGCAGGGGGTGGCCGGCGAGCAGGGCGGCGCGGCACTCGGCCACGCCCAGCTTGGTGAGTGTGTTGCGGAAGGCGGCCAGTTCGGGGGCGGGGGTGTCGAGCGATTCGGCCGACAGCAGATCTTTCCAGGCGGCTTCGGGGTCGTCGTTGCGGAGGGCCTTCTCGCCTCGCAACCGATACCCGCGGGCCACCTCCGCCATCACCGACGCGACCTTGCGGTAGCCCGTCTGCACGAGCGGAGCGAGCAGCTTCTGGGCGGAGTCCGGGTCGCCGCGGCGGAGCGCCTGGCGGACCTGTCGGACGGTGAGCCAGAGGGTGACGAACATGCGGCGCGGGCACCGGCGGGGGGTGAGGTCAGTATACCCATCTTGGCGAACGGCGCGACGTGAGT
>JANNVG010000599.1:0-2726 GCA_031414395.1 Fimbriiglobus sp. | reverse complement strand
GCAACTCACCGGCATCACGGTGAATGGCCGCGAGGTGGTCAACTTCTGCGCGAACAACTACCTCGGGCTGTCGAATCACCCGGAGGTCGTGCAAGCCGCCGAACAGGGGCTGAAGGAGTGGGGCTACGGCTTGAGCAGCGTGCGGTTCATCTGCGGCACGCAGGACATTCACAAGCAGGGCGAACAGCAGATCGCCCGCTTCTTCGGCAAGGAAGACAGCATCCTCTACATCTCATGCTTCGACGCGAACGGCGGGCTGTTCGAACCGCTGCTCGGGCCGGAGGACGCGATCCTCTCCGACGAGCTGAACCACGCCAGCATCATCGACGGCGTGCGGCTGTGTAAGGCCCAGCGGTTCCGCTACAAGCACAACGACATGGCCGACCTGAAGGCGAAGCTCGAGGAGGCGAAGGGCTGCCGGTTCAAGATGATCTTCACCGACAGCGTGTTCAGCATGGACGGCGACCTGGCGAAGTTGGCCGACATCTGCGACCTCGCCGACCAGTACGACGCGATTGTCGGCATCGACGACTGCCACGCGACCGGGCACCTGGGCGCGACCGGCCGCGGCGGGGCGGAGGAGTGCGGGGTGTTGGATCGGATCGACGTGATCACCGGCACGCTGGGCAAGACGCTCGGCGGGGCGAGCGGCGGGTTCACCGCGGCGAAGGCCGAGGTGGTGGACTGGCTGCGGAACAAGAGCCGCCCGTACCTGTTCAGCAACAGTGTGCCGCCGAGCCTCGTGGCGGCCGGGATGAAAGCGCTCGACATCATCGACACCAGCGCCGACCTCCGCGACACGCTGAAGCGGAACACGGCCAAGATGCGGGCCGGGCTGGAAGGGGCCGGGTTCACCGTCAAGCCGGGGCCGACGCCGATTCTGCCCGTGATGTTCGGCGACGCGGTGGCGGCGGTGAAGATGGCCGAGGGGCTTCTGGCGAAGGGCATTTATGTGATCGCGTTCAGCTTCCCGGTGGTGCCGCAGGGCCAGGCCCGCATCCGCCTGCAAGTGTCCGCCGCCCACACCGACACCCAGATCGACCGGGCACTCGCCGCGTTCACGGAGGTGGGCACCGGGCTGGGGCTGATCCGATGACCGACCGCGACCGGACGGACGACGCCTACACAGGCCGGGCGGGGCAGCAGGCGTTCATCGCCCAGGTGCTGCTCCGCTTCGGCAACGCCGCCGTGCCCGTGGTGGACGTGGGCACGGACGTGCTGGTGTTCAGCGACGCCCTGGATCTGTCCGCGCGGGTCCAAGTGAAAACGGCCAAGCTCGTGGCGGAAGCGGACGGCGGACACTCGGCGCAGTTCAACCTCCCGCTCGATCAACTCATGGACGAGGACGTGCCGTCGCTCTACTACGCACTGGTCACCCGTGACGCGGACACGAACACGTTTCCCGATGTGATCATCGTTCCCCGTGGAGAGGTGCTCCGTCACTGGGAGGGGGAGAAGGCATTCGGCACCCTGGATCGGAAGAACAAGGCGGCGGTGCTGACTGTCCAACTGTACCACCGGGTGATCCTGGGGGCGGTGTGCGGTGAGGTGGAGTTGACCGCTTACCGGAACGGGTGGCACCTCCTGCCCCCGCTTGCCGAGCCGAGCGGTCAGGCTGCCGCCGGGGTGGGCGTGAGTGCGGCCGGGGCAGAGTAGTATTCCCACTGGTTGGTGTCGGCATCGATCACGGCGTACCCGATCTCGGCCAACTGGTCGGTGGTCAACCCCGTCAATGCCGGCATAATCGTCCGCACGAGGGAGGGGAAAAAATCCCGCCTCTCACTCCGAAGCTCGTTGATCGTGGTGGACGGGATCGACATCGACCAGACCCCCTGGGCGTTCAGAGAGGCCGTGCGAACGATGTGCCGCCCCAAGAGGCTGAGGGTGAAGACGAACTGCCCGTGCTGACGGAGCATGCGGACGATGAGCGGTCCCAACGGCCCTTCAGATGGTGCCGCAGTCACTTCCTCCACACGCCACAAGTTGCTGGCCGTCTGTTCAGCGATCTCTCGGCGAAACACCTCCGCGTTCGCCTGGTCACTCCACACGTATAGCCATTTCTTGCCGGTCACCGGATCAGGCATCCGTGGCAATCTCCCGATGTCAACTCCGCTCTGCCGCAGCAGGCGGACGTAAGTCTCGAACTCGTCGGCGGTGTTCCCGTCGGGGCGATACACGGTGTACGGCATGGCTCCCCTCGCTCTGTGACTGGAGACTATCATACCGCGTGCCCCGCCCCGCATCCCGGCTTCCTCCGCGACATATGCGCGGCGGTGGTGCGGAAACTCGGCGGGGGTTAGTCCGCCGGGATGGGCCACACGTACCCGCGGCGGCGGACCACCTTGCGCACGGCCTCCAGGTCCTTCTCGCGGACGACGATGAAGCGGTCGCCGGCGCGCAGGCACTTGCCCGCCAGTTGCTTGTCGGCGGCCAATTCGGCCGCGACCATCTCGTCGGCGCACGCGAGCAACCGGGCGGGGCCGGCGTCGCTCAGGCGGGCGGCCTTGTTCCGCAGGTCGCTCAGAAACGTCACCACGGTGCCGGGTAACAAGCCGTCCGACCGCGATGTGAGGAACTGCTCCAACTCGTCGATCGACCCGCCCGCTTCCACCACGGCGAACACCTTTTCCGCGGACAGCGCCCACACCCGTTCGCCGCTCGGCTCGGCGAAGCGTTCGAGCGCCAGCCGGTCGGACGGCGGCACGTCGCCGGCGGCCACCACGTCG
>JANNVG010000598.1:0-3445 GCA_031414395.1 Fimbriiglobus sp. | reverse complement strand
ACTTCCCGCACCTGCTCCCGAATGAACACCGCCCGCTCCGCATCACTCGTTTCCACCCAGTCGGCGTACCGCAACCGCGGCTCGTTCGCGTCCGGGTCGGCGATAATCGCCTCCATCAGCCGGCGTTCGACCGCACCCATCGCAATTGTCGGCACCGGCATCGGCGGGGGGGCGAGCACCTCGGCGGCGGTGGGGGCGTAGGCGGCCGGGTGGCGGGCCATGCGGGCGAGTTCGTCGGCCGTCGGCCACAGCCGCAGGCGGGCGGGCAAGGTCATATCATCTCCCCCTCACGAGCCATCACCGTACCCCCGTCAACGGCACACGCCATGTCGCTTTACGACCAGATTCAGGAAGCCGCCACCGCCGTCCGTTCCTTGTGGCCGGGCACGCCGAGCGTGGGCATTGTGTTGGGCACCGGCCTCGGCAAGTTCGCCGACGAGATCAGCGACCGCACCGAAATCCCCTACGAGCAGATCCCGCACTTCCCCCGCAGCACCGCACCTTCCCACAAGGGCCGGCTGGTGTGCGGCACACTCGGCGGCAAGAGCGTGGTGGCGATGGAAGGCCGCTTCCACCTGTACGAAGGGTACACCGCCCAACAGGTGACGTTCCCGGTCCGCGTCATGAAGGCACTCGGGTGCGGTGTGCTCATCTGCTCGAACGCCTGCGGCGGGCTGAACCCGCAGTACCAGAACGGCGACATCATGTTAATTGAAGACCACATCAACCTGCTCGGGGCGAACCCGCTCATCGGCCCGAACGACGACCGCCTGGGCGAACGCTTCCCCGACATGTGCCACGCCTACGACCGCGAGTTGCTGGCCCTGGCCAAGCGGGTGGCCATCGACGAGAAGATTGCGGTGCAACAGGGGGTGTTCTCGGCTGTCACGGGGCCGTGCTTGGAAACGCGGGCGGAGTACCGCTTCCTGCGCACCATCGGGGCGGACGCCATCGGCATGTCCACCATCCCGGAGGTGATCGTCGGCGTGCATTCCAAGATGCGGAACCTGGGGCTGAGCGTGATTACTGACATGTGCCTGGCGGACGCGCTCAAGCCGGTGAGCTTGGCCGAGATCATCCACACGGCGAACGCCGCCGAGCCGAAGCTGCGGGCGCTCGTGCGGCGGGTGGTGGCGGAGTTGTGAACCCCCTCGTTCCCACGCTCCGCATCACCCCTCGTTCCCACGCTCCGCGTGGGAACGCCGCCCCGGACGCTCCGCGTCCCTCCGCGTCACCCCTCGTTCCCACGCTCCGCGTCACCCTTCGTTCCCACGCTCCGCGTGGGAACGAGGGGATACAATTCCTGCGAACCCTCCCGCCGGGCGGTCTGTCCCGTCGGGCATGAACGCCACCGCACCACCGCCGTCATCAATAATGGATACCCACACGCTGGGTCTGTTGGAGTTCGACAAGGTCCGCGAGCTGCTCGCCGGGTACGCCGCGTCGTCGCTCGGGCGGGATTTGTGCCGGGCCGTCGAGCCGTCCACCAACGTCGAACAGATCCGTTCCGAGTTGGCGCTCGTGTCCGAAATGGTACTGGCACTCGAACAGAACCAGGCCCCGCCGTTGACCGGCCTGCACGACATCCGCTTGCTGGTCAAGCGGGCCGCCATCGGCAGCATGTTGAGTGCGGAACAACTCCTGCAAGTCGGCGAAACGCTCGCCTGCACCGGCAACGTCTTCCGCTACCGGATGCGGCTGAGTCAGCAACTCGAAACGCTCCTCGAACTGCTTACCGGCATCGAAGACTTCGGCCCGGTGAGTCGCAGCATCTCCGGGTGTATCGACGGCCGCGGGCACGTGCTCGATGTCGCCAGCCGTGACCTGTCGGTCATCCGCCAGAAGCTCTTTGAACTCGACGAGAAGGTGAAGAACGAGGTGAAGCGACTGCTCCGTGACCCGGAGTTACGCAAAATCCTCAGCTACCCGAACGCGACGATGAACGGCGACCACTACGTGTTGCCCGTGGCCGTGAACCACCGGCACAAGGTGGAAGGGATTATCCACCGCGTGAGCGGCACGGGCGAGACGGTGTTCGTCGAACCGCGGACCGTCGCCCACCTGAGCACCGAACGCATCACGCTGAAGGCCGAGGAAGACCGCGAGGTGAAGCGCATCCTGCGGCGCCTGAGTGCCGAAGTCGGACGCATCGCCAAGCCGCTGAGTTACAGCCTCGACATCATCGCTCGGCTCGACTTCATCACCGCCAGGGCACGCCTCGCACGGGAGTTCGACATGAACTGCCCGGACGTGAACACCGACGGCAAGCTGTGGCTCCGCGACGCCCGCCACCCGGTGTTGATGAACATCTTCCGCACCGCGGCGCAGAAGAGCGAACAGGGCCAAAAGCCGGGCATGATGGTCGCCCCGTCGAGCACGCCAACGGTCGAAGTGAAGCCGCCGAAGCAAGTCGTGCCCATCGAGATGCGGTTGGGGTTGGGGTTCAACCTGCTCATCATCACCGGGCCGAACACGGGCGGGAAGACGGTCACGCTGAAGACGGTCGGGCTGCTCTCGGTGATGGCGCAATGCGGGATGCACATCCCCGCGTCGGCCGGCAGCACGGTGCCCGTCTTCTCGCACATCTTGAGTGACATCGGCGACGAGCAGAGCCTGGAGCAGTCGCTCAGTACGTTCAGCTCGCACATCACCCGCATCGCCGACATCCTGAAGACGGCCGACGAGAACAGCCTCGTACTGCTCGATGAACTCGGGGCCGGCACCGACCCGACGGAAGGGGCCGCCCTCGGCCGAGCGATTCTCGACACGCTCGCCGAACGCGGCTGCCGGGCCATCGTGACCACGCACCTGGGCGACCTGAAAACGTATGCGTTCAACAACCCGCTCGCCGAGAACGGGGCGGTCGAGTTCGACATCGAGACGCTGCGGCCGACGTACCGCCTGCACATCGGGCAGTTCGGCATGAGCAACGCCCTGCGGATCGCCCGCCGGCTGAAGCTGCCGAAGGAACTGTTGCTGAAGGCCCACCGCTACCTGAAGCGGAAGAAGGGGAAGACCGGCGAACTCGCCCGGTTGCAGGAGTTGCGAGAAGAGGCCGAGAAGGCCCGGCAGGCGGCGCTGTCGGCGCAGCACGAGGCGGACGAACAGAAGGCGGAGTACGTGCGGAAGATCAGGGAGGCCGACCGCGAGAAGGCGGAGCAGGAGGAGTTGCAGGCGATGCGGGTGTCGCTCAAGCCGAACGCCTCGGTGCGGGTGAGCCGGTTCGACAGCGTGGGCAAGGTGGTGAAGGTGAACGCGGCCAAGCAGACGGTGCTGGTGAGCGTGGGGCTGGGACAGTGGGAAGTGCCGTTCGACGAGATCTTCCCGGCGGGGTGAAAACCTACCCCCCTCCCGCCGCCGTCGCTCCGCTCCGTGCGGCGACCTCCCCCGCAAGGGGGGAGGTGGGGGTGGTGGCTTCGTCGCTCGGGTGACTGGTGGGGAGTCG
>JANNVG010000597.1:0-9549 GCA_031414395.1 Fimbriiglobus sp. | reverse complement strand
ATAGTCGGTTCCTCCGTGTCTTCAGCCCGAAGGGCTGGGAGTGGTCAGCCCAGGGCAACGCCCTGGGTTACAGCCGACGAACCCGCCACTCCGAAGGGGTGGGAGAATCCGATCTCGCAGGCCTTCAGCCTGCGGGGTGGTTCCCATCGCCTCCCCAGGGCGTTGCCCTGGGCTGACCACTCCCAGCCCTTCGGGCTGAAATCAACCCGTTATCGAAACACCACCCCGGCTTCCAGGAACAGCAGCTTCTTCAGGCTCATCAGCGCCGACGCGGTGATGATGAGCCCCACCGCGACGGCGGTGATGGCCGGGATCTGCCACCCGAAGTAGAAGGCCGGCGGGGTGCTCTTCACGAAGTTCTCGAACACCACCCCGAACAGGGCCGCCCCGCCGATGCCCAGCCCGTACCCGATGACGCCCACCACCAGCGCTTGCAGCATGACCATGCCGACGATCCGCAGGTTGCTCACCCCCATCGCCTTGAGCGACCCGAACTGCTTGAGGTTTTCGAGGGTGAACAAATAGAACGTCTGCCCGGCGATGGCACACCCGACGACGAACCCGAGCAGGACGGTGATGCCGAAGTTGATGGGGATGCCCGTCCGCTTCAGGTAGTACCCGATGGTCATCCAGAAGAACTGGTCGTTCGTCTTGGCTTGCAGGCCGGTCTGCGCCTCGATCCGCTCGCACACCTCTTCCGCGCTCACGCCGTCCTGGGCCTTCACCAGGATGAACGGCAGCGTCTTCGGCTCGGGCGGGGCGTACTGGAGGGCGGCGCTGTACTTCGTGTACAAGATGGGGAACGTCTGGAACGTCGGCTGACACTTGACCAGGCCGACGATGTTGGCCCGCTTGTTGTTGATCTCCAGGCTGCGGCCGAGTTCGAACGGCACGTCCAGGCCGAACAGGTACGTCCACCCGAAGGCGTCGAGGAAGACGGCGTCCGGCTGGTCGAGGTCCTCCCACCGCCCGGCGGTGATGCGGTCCGGCCGCGGCTGCCCGACCACCCGCCCGTCGGAGTCCTTGTTGTCGTAGTCCAGCCCCAGAAGGATCACCTGCTGGTAGTTGCCGTCGGCCAGCTTCGCCTTGCCCAGCCCCTTGTACAGCTTCACCGCCCACGCCACCCCTTCGACGCCCCGCACGCGGAGCAGCTTGTTGTCGCTCATCGGCTTCACGTCGTCCACGAACTGCACGCTCTTGTCCATCACCCACAGGTCGGCCCCCTCCACGTCGCGGATCTGGCCGGTGGTGTTCCGCATCAGCCCGCAGAAGATGGCCATTTGCTGGCCCATGAGCAGCGCGGCGAAGCTCACCCCGAACACGATGCCCAGGTACTTCGCCTTGTCGCCGGTGAGCATCCGCAACGCGACCCAGAACATGGCTGTTTCCTGTTCCCCTCTCCCCTGGGGGAGAGGGGGACAAAGAACCAATCGCACGCATCGTGAACCCGACCACGTGATCCGCCACCATGCCCACCGTCAGCGCTTCCATCTCCGGCTTGCTGAAGATGAGTTCGCTCAGCGGGCGGTTCTGCCGGTAGTACAGGCACTGGGCGATGACGCTGAACCCGGTCATCAGCAGGCGGTGTTCTTCCAGGTGCGGGAGGAGCTCGCGGAGGATCTCACGCAGGTGGAACGCCAGTGGGCGGATGAACTCGTCCACCACCACGCCGGCCGCTTTGCCGGGGTCGGCCATCTCCCGCATGATGAGCTTCATGGCACTCGGGCGGGTGGGCGTGTGCATACTCGCCACCATGCCGCGGATGAACCCCTCCAAGCGGGCGAGCGGCGGCGTGCCCGGCGGGGCCAAGTTCTCGACCGGCATATCCTTCGCGCTGCACGAGTGCGCCCGCTTCACCGCTTCGATGTACAGGCGTTCTTTGTCGCCGAAGTGATAGTTCACCGCGGCCACGTTCATCCCGGCCCGGCTACAGATGGCCCGCACTGAAGCGCCCTCGTATCCGTAGTCGGCGAAGATGTCTTCCGCCGCCGCGAGCAGCCGCTCCTTCGCATCCGGAACGTCATCAACAGCAATAGGTTCGGCATGCATCCGGAGTCAAGCTTATGTTCTAAACGGACGTTTCAATCGTGTGATGGAAGCCTACCCAACAACTGTTTGAAGTCAAGGCGGAGTGAAGGAAAATGGCTCAATTGGCTCTGGGTGATCCGGGTCGGCACCGAGCGACAGGGTGGGGGGAAAGTGATGACACTGACAAGAACTCGGCGGCCGACTCACCCAATCAGTGCGTCGATCACCCTGCCGGAGCTGGCGGGGCGGGTGAAGCCGTCCGGGCTGAGGCGGGTGGCCGGGTCGATGCCGAGGGTGTGGTACAGCGTGGCGGTGAAGTCTTCGAGCGACACCGGGTCGTCCTTCACATACGCCGCCGTCTTGTCGCTCGCCCCGTACACCGCCCCGCCCTTCACCCCGCCGCCGGCGAGCATGGCCGAATAGCAGTGCGGCCAGTGGTCGCGGCCCATCGCCGACCCGCCCTTGCTGATCCTCGGCGTGCGGCCGAACTCGCCCACCAACACCACCAGCGTGCTCTCAAGTAATCCGCGGTCGGCCAGGTCGTCGAGCAGCGTGGACACGGCCACGTCGCACCGTGGCAGGGCGAACCCGAGGCCGTTCCACCCGTCCTCGAAGATGCCGATGCCGGCGTTCCCGTGCATGTCCCACGTCTCGACGCTCAGGAACTTCTCGCCCGGCTTCATGCCGGTCCACGCGACGACCGACACCAGCCGCACGCCCGCTTCCACCAGTCGGCGAGCGAGCAGCAGGTGCTGGCCGAGCGGGTTGCGGCCGTAGCGGTCACGGACGGCCGGCGGCTCCTTCTCGATGTCGAACGCCTTGCGGGCGGCCGAGCCGGTGAGCAGGTCGAACGCCTTCTCGCGGTGGCGGTCGGTGTCCGGGCCGAGGTGAGGCGGGCCGGCGTCGAGCTTGGTGAGCAGGTTCCGCCGGTCGGAAATGCGGGCCGGTGACACCGCGGTGTCAGTCTCGAACGCGCGGATGCGGTGGGCGGGGTTGGCCGGGTTGTCATCGTGGCTGACGCCGAGCACCATCGGGGCGTGGGCGGCGCCGAGGAACCCGCCGGTGGTGTACGTCGCGTCTGGTGGGGCGGCCCCGCCGCCGAACTTCTGCAACCACACGTTCGACGGCAGCCCGCCGCGGCTCGGCATCAGCTTCGACACCACCGACCCGAACGAAGGCGCGTCGGCATCCGGTTTGGCGCTGCCGGCGAGCAGCATGGCGTTGGCGAAGTGGTGCAGCGGCTGGGTGTGCGTCATCGAGCGGATGACGGCGTATTTGTCAGAGCGGGCGGCCAGCTTGGGCATCAACTCGCCGACGCGGAAGCCGGGCGTGCGGGTGGCGATGGGCGAGTACGGCCCGCGGAGTTCGGCCGGGGCGTCGGGCTTCGGGTCCCACGAGTCGAGCTGACTGAGGCCGCCGTACTGGTAGATGAAGATGCACGACTTCGGGCGGCCCTTGCCGTCGCCGGCGAGCAGTTGGGGTAACGCCAGGCCGAGCGGGGCGAGGGCACCGACTTTCAACAGGTGGCGGCGGGAGAGCATACGGCACCGGAGGCGAGTACCGTAGCGTACCGGATGCGGTGGGGGTGTGGCAAACGGTTTGGGCGATCCCCTCGTCTCGCCGTCTCGCGTGAGTGTCACGCAGGGCCACCGCGGGCGTACTCTGAACACCACGCCGAACGGCCGTCATGGCATCGCTGCGGGTGCGAGTTGATCGCCGGGGACGGCTGCGGATGGACCGTCGAAACGTGACCTGTACCAACTGTCGAGCCGGGTGATACCAGGGTGCAGTGATCTGTGACTGTAGCCGGCCTCTGTGAGGCCGGTCTGACTGGCCTCACAGAGGCCGGCTACTGCAAGACTTCGATGCCACCTGGAATGTGAACCGCACGGAGGGTGACGCCGATGCCGAACGACGTGGCGGGCGAACTTCGCCGGCACCACGCCCGGCGACAGGAGGGGGTGCCGACGGTGACGCTGCTGGCCGGCCCGCCGGGGCTGGCGGGCCGGGCGTGGCGGCAGTGGGCGGACGAATCGGGGCGAGCGGTGGCCGTGACCGCCGACCCTGGTGGGATCGCGTCCGCATGGCTGGCAGCCGCAACACCGACGCTGCACCCGGCGGCGGTGCGGTGGCTGGCCGGCGTGCTGAACGAGACCCACGCGGACACGGCGACCCGGCTGGCGAACGGCACCCGGTTCGACTTCGACCACCTCTGGCGGGCGCTTCCGGCGGACACCACCACACCCGTCGCCGTCGTCGCCCGCGCGGTCTTCACCGACACTCCGTTCGCCGAGTTGAACACGCTCACGGCCGTGCGGGGTGTGGCCGAACTGCTGGGCGAACAACCGCCGGCGGTCCTCGTCACCCGCGACCGCCCGGCCGACGACCCGACGTGGGTGTTGGCGGTGGTGCGTGCGGCCGAACCGCTGGTGGCCGCAGTCCCCACTCTCGCGGTCGGCGTGGTGGCGTCGGAGTCGGAGTTCGCGGCGGCGGTGGCGAGCGGCACGACCCGCGCGCAGGCGCTGGCCCGCGAGGGGTACGTGGCCGTTCGCGGGGTGACGGCGGACGGGCTGGTGGAGCGGCTGGCCGACCTCGGGTTGCCCGCTCCTCCGCCCGACACGCTGACGCGGTTGACCGCCGACGGGCTGTCCGACGCCGCGGCCGAAGCGTTCGTGAGGACCGCCCGCGCGGTGACGGACCTCGGCGACGCCCGTAGCGCCGCCGAGCAGTTCCTGATCGAGCAACTGAACGCCATCCCCGCCACCGCCGGGCTGTTCCGGCTGAACCGCCCGCTGCCGTTCCGCCACGGCCCGCGTCCGGGCGAGGCGGATTTACTCGCGGAATCGTTAAAACTTGTCGTCGAGGTGGACGGGGCCTATTACCATCTGACACCGGAACAGTATCGGTCCGACCGCGAGAAAGACCGGCTCTATCAGTCGCACGGGTACTTCGTCCTGCGGTTCCTGGCCGAAGACGTGGTGCCCGCCCTGGATGACATCGTGTCGGCCGTCCTGGACGCCGTCGCCCGCCGCACTCCCCCCACGCCCCCGTGAGGTGTCGCGTGACCGAAGCCCCCGCCCTTCACCCGCCCGCCACCGCCGCCCCACCCGGCCCGCTCGCCGACCTCATCCTGGTGCGGCTGCTGCCGGCCACGAAGACACGCCCGCCCACAAAGAAGATCGCCGCCGACCTCGCCCCGTTCTTTCACCGACCGCCCACGCCCGACGCAATCACGGCCGCGACGGACCAACTCCGCGCCGCCGGCCTGATGACCTCGCTCGGTCAGCACCTGTCCGACGCCGGGCGGGAACGGGCGCTGAGCTACCTGGGGGTGAACACCCTGCCGGCGAAGGCGAGTTGGACGGCGGTGAAGGCGAAGCTGGTGCCGAAGGCGCTCGGCCTGCCGGCGGACGCAGCGGACACGGCCGACAAACTGGCGGCGGTGTTGCTGAAGCGGCAACTCGGCCTGCCGGTTGGCACCGGGCACACGCTGACGGCAGTGTTCGACGCGCTCGCCGCCCGCGAACTCGGCTTCCCGGACGCGGCGAAGATCGACCTCCGTGCCGCGCTCGTGAGCAAGCTGATCGAGGAACAACGCCCGCTCACCGTCAAGCAACTCAAGACGGCCGTTCCGGCCCGCCTGCTCGAAGCTCATGGCACAGCCGACCTCCGCAAGCTCGCCCTGAAGGGGTTCGCCGACGCCGACCGCGCCCCCGTGGCGGCGGACGAGACGTTCGACTTGACCGACTTCGCCAACACGGTGCTGTCGGTCGCCCGCACGTCGCCGACCGGCCGGTTCGGGACGAACAAAGTGTTCATCAGCCACGTGTGGCGGCAACTGCGAGACGAGCCGCGGTTCAAACGCCTCGGCACCGACGGCTTCAAGGCGAAGCTGGTGGAGGCGAACCGCGCCGACCTGCTCACCCTCAGCCGCGCCGACCTGGTGCAGGTGATGGACCCGGCCGACGTGCGGGAGTCCGAGATCGTGTATTTGAACGCCACCTTCCACTTCATCCTGATTGGCAAGGAGTGACCCGTGCCCGCCGTCGCCACCGCTCCGGCCGTTGACCTGCGGACCGCCGCCTTCTGTGCCCCCGGCGGGCCGGAGGTGTTCAGCGGCATCGTCCACGGCAACCAGATCTGGGCCGCCGACCCGTTCGACGTGGACACCATCCACGCCGCCGCGCGGGAGGAGTTCGGCCGCCTGCTCCGCCGGGCCGCCTCGCCCGACCTGCCGCCGGCCGGCAAGACGCTGGTGCTGCTCGGCGAGGCGGGCAGCGGGAAGACGCACCTGATGCGGGCCTTCCGCGCCGCCGCCCACGCCGACGGGGCCGGGTACTGCGGCTACCTGCAGATGACCACCCGCACCGACAACTACGCCCGCTACGCCCTCGGCCACCTGATCGACTCGCTCGACCAGCCGTACCGCCCGGACGAGCCGCGGACCGGCTTCCAGCGGCTGGCCGCCGGCCTGCTCGACGCCCTGGACGTGGCCCCGGACGACGACAAAGCCCGGCTGTCCGACGACACCGCCATCGGGTCGGACGACCTCGGCCGGCTGGTTCACCGGCTGGCTCACTTGGCCGTGCAGGAGCCGCGGTTCAAGGGCGTTCACCCGGACGTGCTGCGGGCGGTGCTGTACCTGCTCGCGCCCGACCAGCGGGTTCACGCCCTGGCCGTGCGGTGGCTGCGGTGCGAAGACCTGGACAAGTTCGACCGCGAGGTGCTCGGCGACCTGGTGCCCCGCCCGCACCCGGAGATGGCCGTCAAGACGGTGCGGGATCTGGGCCGGCTGATGCACGCCGTCCACTCGGCCGCCCTGGTGCTGCTGGTGGACCAGATCGAGGAGGTGATCGACCAGCACGCCGCCGCGGCCGACCGCTGGCTGGAATACCAGCGGGCGGTGAACACGCTCGTGGAGGTGGCCGACGGGCTGCCGAACGCGGTCGTGGTGATGGGCTGCCTGGAAGACCTGTACGTGAAGGGTAAAGAGCACCTGCCCCGGCCGAAACTGGACCGGCTGGACCGCGACCCGGAGCCGGTCCTTCTGGTGGCCAAGCGGACCCGCGGCGAGGCACACGATCTGCTCGGCCGGCGGCTGGAGGTGCTGTTCGACCGCCTGGACGTGGCGACCGACCCGACCACGCCGCTCGCCCCGTACACCGCCGACCAGCTCGACCCGCTGACCAAACTGCAGAGCCGCGACATTCTGGACAACCTGCGGCGGCACCGGGCGAAGTGTCAGGCCGCGGGCGAGTGGGTGCAGCCGGAGTGGGACGCAGGGAGCAAACCGCTGCCGACCGAACCCGTCTGGCCGCAGCGGTGGAACGACTTCCTGGCCGCGTTCACCGCGCCCGTGCTGGACGACGAGGGGCGGCTGGCTGAACTGCTGGCGTTCGCCGTCGCACGGGCGTCAGACGAGATGCCGGCCGGCGTCCACTTCGGGACCGAGACGACCGACAACCTCATCAGCGTGGACGTTCACCCCGGCGGGAACGCCGTCGATCCGCTGTACGTGGCGCTGTGCGACAAAAACGCCAAAGGCGGCGGGTTGGGGAAACAGGTGGAGAGGGCGGCGAAGGCGGCGGGCGACATCCCGCTCGTGTTCGTCCGCTCTACTGCCTTCCCCACCAGCCCGACGGCCGTGGTGAGCAAGGAACTGGCCAAGCTGATGAGGCCGAAGGGGAAGGGGCGGAAGGTGGTGGTGAGCAACAGCGACTGGCGGGCGATGGCCGCGTTCCGACAGTTTCACACCGCCCACCACGCCGGCTCCGGTTACGCCGACTGGCGGCGGGCCGACCGCCCGCTCGCCGGACTGCCGGCCGTGTCCGCCGTCCTCGCCCTCGACGAGTTGCTCCGGGACCGCCCCGTGTCCGCCGAGCGACTGCTTCCCCCGCCGCCCCCGCCCGTCGCCCCGCCGCCGCCGGTTCCCCCCGTCAAACCCGTACTGGTCGCGGCCGGTGCCATCCCGCTCGGCCACACCCGCGGGGCGTCCCCGACTCCGGTGGAGTTGCGGGCCAACGACCTGTGCCGACACGCGGCGTTCCTCGGCGGGCCGGGCAGCGGCAAGACGACCGCGGCCCTGGCGCTCGTCGAACACCTGCTGATGACCGGCGTGCCGGCGGTGCTGCTCGACCGCAAGGGCGACCTCGCCCGGTACGCCGACCCCGCCGCCTGGACCACCCCCGAACCCGACCCCGACCGGGCCGCCCGCCGTGCCCGCCTGCGCGAGCGGGTGGACGTGAAGCTGTGGACCCCCGGCGCGGACGCCGGCCGCCCGCTCGCCATCCCGGTGGTGCCCGACGATCTGGCCGCCATGTCCGCCGCCGACCGCGAGCAGACGGCCCAGTTCGCCGCCGCCGGCCTGTGCAAGATGATGGGGTACAAGGGCACCGGCCCCGACCCCAAGCGGGTGATTGTGCAGAAGGCGATCGAGGTGCTCGCCCGCACCCCCGGCCGGGCGGTGACGGTGCGCGGACTGCGGGATCTGGTGGCCGAGCAAGACGACGCGCTGATTCACGAGACCGCCGGGTTCGAGGAGAAGCACTTCAAGAAGCTCGGCCAAGATCTGCTCGCCCTCGCCCACCAGCACCGCCGCCTGCTCGACGGGCCGGAGGTGCTGGACGTGGACGCCCTGCTCGGCCGCGGGCTGCCCGCCGGCCGCACGCGGCTGGCCGTGCTGAACACGCAGTTCCTGGGCGACGCCGACGCCATCGACTTCTGGGTGTCGCAACTGCTGCTGTCGGTCGACCGCTGGCGGGGGAAGAACCCGTCGGCGGCGCTGCAAGCGGTGTTCGTGTTCGACGAGGCGGACAAGTACCTGCCGGCGTCCGGCCCGGTGCCGGCCACCAAGGGGCCGATGGAGGGGCTGTTGCGACGGGCGCGGTCGGCCGGCATCGGGCTGCTACTGGCCAGCCAAAGCCCCGGCGACTTCGACTACCGCTGCCGTGATCAGATTCTGACGTGGTTCGTCGGCAAGGTGACGCAAGAAGTGGGGGTGAACAAGCTGAAGCCGCTGCTCGACCGCCGGCCGGACGCGGCCGGCAAGCTGGCCCACCAGAAGGCCGGCGAGTTCTACCTGGTGCGGGAGACGGACGTGCTGCCGGTCGGCGTGGCCCGCAACCTGATCCCGACCGAGCAGGTGCCCGAGGACCGCATCCTCACCCTCGCCCGCGGCGGGTGAGGCGGCCAAGTCGCCCTGACCCCTCCGCCATTCGCCAGACCGTTTTCTGGTGACGGGGTTCTTCACTCCCGTTACCCTGTGAACGATCCGTGGCCGCGAGACAGGGTCCGCACATGAGCACGCCGACTGTTCAATGCCCGCACTCCTTCACCCGCCTGCCCGTCGCGGGTGGCGCGGCGGGAGTCACCTGCCCGAGTTGCGAGGCCCACTTCCCTCCCGAGGCGGCGTGAGCCGCCGGGCGTGGGACCGGGAGCGCCGTGACCGGGTGGGCAACAGCACACCCGATCACGGCGACGACCCGCCGGTTGACCTCCGGCGTCGCCGCGGCGAAGACTCCC
>JANNVG010000596.1:0-4422 GCA_031414395.1 Fimbriiglobus sp. | reverse complement strand
CCCCAACTCTCGGGTCGTGTTTGGTGGGGGGTTTACAAATATTTGCCCGGGGCGCCCCCGCCGGGGGGTGTGGGGGGGGGGGGGGCCCCCCCGGCCCGTGGTCGGCGGTGGACAAGTCTTCGGGTCATCAGCGACGCCATTGCGATCCCCGGCCGCTCGACCCGCCCTACCAGACCGTGCCTCACTCCTGCATCGGCAAGTTCAGCTCCATCGTCTTGCCGGCCCGCACGAGCGTGACGGCCACCTTGTCGCCGGGTTTCGTCGCCCGCATCGCGTGGGCGAACAGGTCGGTCTCCCGCATCAGGTCGGTCTTGCCGTCGAACGCGATGAGCACGTCGTCCTTTTGAAAGCCGGCGTTCTTGGCCGCCGCGTGCGCGTTGTACTGGCCGACGAACTTCACCCGCAGGGCCATGCCGGTCTTGGGCACCCCGGCCGAGCGGTCGCCGTCCACCGCCTCCAGCACCAGCCCGCCGGTGGACATCCGCCGCAGGCCCCACGAACTCGACCGCCACGAGATGTCGTCCGCTTGACGCCAGCCGTCGGGCAGCGTCCACTCGATGGTCAGCGGCTTGCCCTCGCGCCGCACGACCGCGAGCAGCTTGCCGCCCTTCGCCGGCGTGTTGTGCAGCACCCATTGCACGTCGGCGATGGAGAGCAGCGTCTGGCCGTTCAGGTCTTCGATCCGGTCGCCCGCCTGGAACCCGGCCTTCTCCGCCGTGCTCCCCTTGGCCACTTCCTTCACCGTCGCCTTCGCCTTCGGGTCGAGGGTCAGACCCTGGCTCTTCGGGTGCGGGTACGGGAAGAGCACGTCTTCGGGCAGCGGTGCATTCTTCGCCCGGTACTCACTGCGGACGGCGTCGCCGATCTGGTGGCAGTGGATGCAGCTCTGCACCACGTTCCCCTTGTAGTCGATCTCCGACTTGTACTTGGTGAGGGCGGGGAACTTCTCCGGCACCGGGTGCAGCGGGGCGGGGCCGCGCTTGGTGGCGAGCGACTCCTTGTTCTTCGGGTAGCCGGCGTGCAACTCCAGCGCGCCCTTCAGCGCCTCGGCCATGCCCTCCTTCGACACGTCGCCCACCCAGTTGGTACGGTGCGACCGCGTGCCGAACCGCCCGTAGATGGTGCCGTCGGCGTTCAGGAAGAAGACGGCGAAGCTCTGGTCGGTGTCGAACTGGAAGGTGCTTAAATCCAGGCCGTTCGTGGACACCACCCGCACCCGCACGAACTTGTCCAGCAGCGGGCGAATGCTCTCGTCCTTGTCCACCAGGTCGTCGTCCAGCTTCACGCACTCCTCGCACGGGATGCACCGCAACGCCACCACCAGCGGCTTGCCCTCCTTCTTCGCCGCGGCCATCGCTTTGGGCAGGTCGTTGTAAATCCAGAAGCCGTCGGCCTCCACCTTCACCTTGTCGTCGCGGACCTTCTTGTCGCGGGGGTTCGGCGGCGGGTCGGCGGCGACGGCGAACGTGACGGCCAGCAGCAGGGCGAAGACGGGGCGAAACATGGCGAAGACCTGGGAGGGGGGTGGGAGCGTTCGAACGCGCGGGGTTGGATGAAGCCTCTTCCGGACCAGCCGGAGTAGCACACTGTAAACCGGTGATGGATGCCAGCAAAATCCGACGGTGCATTCCGGTCATCCGGGCGGGGACGAAGCGGATGATAGCATCCCCAAGACCACGCCGAGAATTACGGCCACTGCCTGGGTCACCAACCCGACCACCGCCGACACGTTCACCCACCACTTGGCCGATGCCGACACCCTCCGCCCCTCCTTGTACGCCCCTTGACGCACCAGTCGCTTCGCCCGCGCCGCCTGCACGATGGCCACGATCCCGACCGGGGTGAACAGGAAGATGGTGATGAGGACCGCAACCCCGAGGTGATCTGGGATGTCCCGCCGCCGGTCCTCGTGGTCTTCCAACTGTGGCTCCCAGTCCGGCCGTGTCCACGTACGACTCCCCCCGTGCTCGTCGGCTGAACGGGCGGCCCGCTTCGCTACCGGCAGAGAGGGTGACGCGGTGAACCGTTCCCCGCAGTGGGGGCAGGGGATTCCCCGGCCGGCCGTCGGCACCGGCCCGGCCACCAGTTTCGAACAGTGCGGGCAGACGGCGGGTGTTGACATCGGGCAACCGGGGGCGGGTTCAACCGTGGGGGCCATCGTACCGTGTGGCGGCCATGAGCGCGGGGAAATCGACCCGCTCGCGGCGGTCGTTGGCGTGGACCGAGAACACGCGGTGGATGTGATACCCCTTCTCCGCCGGCCACCGCTCCATGCGGGCGATGGACTCCAACTTGCGATCCGTCGGCACGCCCCACCCGGCCCAGTCGTGGACGGATCGCAGCATTCCCAGCTCCCAGTCGCCGGTACAAACGGTGCCGCGGAACACCACCATCGTGTCGGTGCCGCTGTGCTTGGGGGCGTGGATCAGGTGCAGCGGTTCGCCGCTCACGCTCAGGTCGGCGTCGTGGTCGAAGAACCACACCCCATACTCGCTGCCGATGTGCCGGCGGAAGCCGACGTGCAGGCACGGGCGGGCGTCGGGGAAGGTGTGGCGGAAGGCGTGGAAGGTGGGGGCGGCGAAGTGATCGGCGTGGGCGTGCGTGCAGATCAGATGCGTGACCCGCACGGGCGAACCGGCGAGGGCGGACTGCACCGCCTCGGCGGGGGACGGTTCGCCCCACGCGGTCGGCGGCATCTCGAGCACGGCCGCCTCGTGCCCGTGAACGAGCAGCCAGCAGCCGGTGCGGAGTGGGCCGAACTGCCCGACCAAGTACACGCCGTCGAACCACCAGCCGGAGGCCATGCGAGACATCCCTGTTGACGCCGCGAGAGGTGCGGCACGTACATTATGGGAGGTGTCGGGCGGGGGCGGTTAGCGTTTCTGTCCCGTAGGGGCACCCCTCGTGGGTGCCCTGAAGGGCGGTGGCCGATGTTGCGTCGGCCGTGCGCGTGGCTTGCCATGCTTCCTGACGAACGCTGTTCCAGACCGGCTGTCACCTCCGGAAATTTCCGGACGTGGAAGGTCTGGGCCAACCTCGCGGATCGCGGTTCCTTCCACGTCCGGTAATTTCCGGAGGTGGCCGGTCCGTGAGCGTGCGACATCCCAGGTGAGGAGTAGCCGCCTCCCGCCCGGCACCTTGTTCGTAGCCGCGAACTGGAGGTGATCGCGTCATTCTCAAACGCGCTCGCCATGAGTCGCTCTCGGTGCCGCCTTGTCACGGCCGAGCAGTTTCGTGCGTCGCCGGTTACGGGTGAGCGACGGAGTCGCGGGCGGGGGTCACACCCAGGTAGGCGTCGATTTCCGCCCGCAGGGAGTCGATCATGTCGATGACCCCGGCCGAGAACAAATGATACTGCACCGGGTTGTGCCCGACCTCTTGCTTGGTCAATTCGAGGATGCGCTCGGCCCGGCGGAGTTGGTCGCGGGTGACTTCCAGACCGGCGTCGGAGAGAATCATGTGACGACCCTGATGAGGCCTTTCCGGGTAGTGTTCGGCCAACCGAACTGGTCGCACCACTCTTCCCGGACTCTCGTGAACAGTTCGAGGAACTCCAGATGCTTCTCCGATCCCGGCAGCACCGGATACACCTCCATCCGGTACGCCCGCTTGGTGTGCCCTTTGTCCAGTACATTGTACTCGAACGGGCGGAGATCGCGTCGGCTCAGATCCCAGTCGGCCGGCAGAACCAGAATCACGTCGATGTCGTTCGGCTCTGCCACGCCCGGCATAACGAAACTGCCGTCGATCAGCACTTCACACGCCCAGCCGGTCAACTTCACCCCGGCAATGTACTGCCGCAGGTTGTTGCACAGTTTGTCCCGGCGGCTGGTACCCCCCCCGAACGCCGACACCACCTCATCGAGGGTGGCGTCGTGGACGCCTTCGGGCAACAGATTCCGCTCATCGAACGTGACGGGCATCCGCACCACCCTCCACATTCTTTCCAATCAGCAGGGTATCACACGACCGCCCGTCAGCCAGAATCTTTGGCCGACGGGTGCCTCTGCCACAAGCCCCAAATCTCTTCCGCCAACTCCACGTAGGTTTCAAGCTCCGCTCGCCTGTCGTCGGCGTCTAACCCGAACCAAGCCACGAACTCCTCGCGGATGACCACTTGAACATCTTGAGCCGAGCGGCACTCGTGGAGCCGAGGGAGGATGGTGCTCACCTCCGGCTCGTACTCGTCTGTGTTGGTGACGAAGTTGATACCGATCAAGTCGGCTTCGAATAGTGCGGCCGAGACCTGAGCGAACAAGTCGCCATAGGTCCGCCGCACTTCCGCCCGCTCGGGTTGCCGTTCCATACCGCAAAGTCCTCCGCCACCGTGATTGAAGTCTCTTTGCGCCAGATGGATATGACTTCGCGGCGGGGGGGAACAGGCCGGGCAAAACCCCGCGCGGTCCACACGCCGCCCCGAGA
>JANNVG010000595.1:0-5743 GCA_031414395.1 Fimbriiglobus sp. | reverse complement strand
GTCCACCCGCGTGCCGCCGGCCGTGGCGCTCTCGTGCGCGCAGATGCCCACTTGTGTCCAGTTGGCGCTCACGGCCGCGTCCGGGAACGCCGGCTGCTCGCCCAGCACGGCCATCAGGAAGTTGTGCGCCAGGTGCGGGTGACTGCCCCCGTGCCCGCCGCCCTGCACGAAGCTCAGGTGCGTGGCGTCGTGGATCGCCCCGGTGAACTTGCGGATCGGCTCGGGCAGCCGGCCGGCGAAGTCGGGCACCTTCACCCGCCGCGGGATCTGGTGCTCGGGCAACCCCCGCATGTGCAGCACCGGGTCTTCGCCCTCCACCTGCTGCCACTCGAACGACACGTTGCTCGCGGTCACGTCGAAGCTCTCCCGATACTGGCGGGCCACGTCGAACAGGGTGCGGGTGACTTCCGCGCACACGTCGGTGCCGGCGATCTTGAACGTGGCCGTTTCGAGCGCGAACGGGCTGCCGTACTTGCCGATGTAGTCTTCCCGAATGCGACCGCTCCCGTGGCACACCACGCTCTCGGCCAGGGCCGGCTTGTTCGCCGCGGCGTCGCTCAGAATGGCGAGGCACGGACTCACGCAGTGGGTGGCGTACCACATCGGCGGCAGGCCCGGCCAGTAGCCCGGCCAGCCGTCCATGTCTTGCTGGTGGCTGCCGCGGAGGAACTGGATCTTGCCCAGCACCCCGCGGTCGTAGAGGTCTTTGGCGAACAGGTATTCGCGGGCGTACACCACCGTCTCCATCATCATGTACACCTTCCCCACCTTCCGTTGCAGCACGACGATCTCCTGGATCTGCTCCTTCGTGGTGGCCATCGGCACGGTGCACGCGACGTGCTTGCCGGCCTTCAGCGCCGCGATCGTCTGCGGGCCGTGGTCGGGGATGGGGCTGTTGATGTGAACGGCGTCCACGTTCGGGTCGCGGAGCAGGTCGTCGTAGCTGGTGTACCGCTTCTTGATGCCGAACTTGTCGCCGCAGGCGTCGAGCTTGTCCTGGCTCCGCTGGCAGACGGCGTACATCTCGGCGTGCGGGTGCGCCTGGTAGATGGGGATGAACTCGGCCCCGAACCCGAGGCCGACGATGGCGACACGAACCTTCTTCGCGGACATGGAGAGGCGCTCCCGTAGAGGTGGAGGGGAGCGTATGCGGAAGTGGGGGGAACGGCGAGGCGCCGGTTCACCCGGACCGGCACCTACACTCGCGTCGCCTGCGGGGGCGGGGCCGGTGCGCCGCCGCGGTAGAACCACTGCCACGGGCTGACCCCCACCGCCACGGCGAACAGCGCGCCGAGCCACACGCCGTCGCACAGTGCCACCAGTCCGTTGTTGAACCCGTAGGCGTGCAACCCCACGCCGAGCTGGTTCGTGCCGAACCAACTCCACGTCGTCACCGCGATGCCGCCGACGGCCAGCACGCCCATGCCGCGCTCCTTCACCAGCCCGCTCCACCGGGCGTGCAGGATGAGTGCGTTCCACAGCACGATGAGGATCGCCCCGTTCTCCTTCGGATCCCACCCCCAGAAGCGGCCCCAACTCTGGTCCGCCCAGATGCCGCCCAGCACCGTGCCGACGAAGCTGAGCAGGGCGGCGAAGCAGACGACGGCGTAGGTGAGCGTGCCGAGGATTTTGCCGATGTCGTAGTTCAACTGGTGGATGCCGGAGCCGATCGTCACTCGCTGCCGCAGCACGCTCTTCTCCGGCAGCATGTAGAGCGCGATGTACAGCAGCCCGAGCAACCCGGCGGCGTAGGTGGCCGAGTACCCGAGGGTGACGGTGGTGACGTGCGTGGCCAGCCAGAAGTTGGTGTCCAACACCGCCTGCATCATCTCCAGGGTGTCGCCGCTGGTCGCCAGGTTGTGCGCGATGATGGTGGTGGCGAACCCGAGCACGCTGGCCACTAGGTTGCCGAACCCGAGCGGGAACACCAGCTCCAGGATCAGCCCGAGGGCCACCACCCCCCAGCCGATGAACACGGCCGACGAGTACAGGTTGGTGACGAACACGAGCGGGCGGTCCATCAGGTACATGCGGGCGAACAGGGTGAAGGTGTGCGCCACGAACACCACCAGCAGCCACCAGAACACCCCGCGGCGGATGGTCTGGCTGGCCTTCGGGGCGACCACCAGCAGCACGAACCCGATCAGGCTGAGCACGGCCGCCACCACGTACAGGCCGGTACACCAGAAGTACATGCCCGACTGGTTCAGGTACGTTTCCAGGTCGGCCCGCTGGAAGGCACTCGCCGGCACCTGCTCGGCCACCCGCGTGCGGTAGGCGGCCACCGCCTCGTCGAACGCCTTCGGGTCGTTGTCGCGGTAGGCGGTCAGCACCTTCTGCCACGCCTCCGAGTTCTTCGCCCACGTGGGCATCTCCTTCTCCACCTCCTCTTTGCCGATCCGCTCCAGGTCGGCCGACTGCTCCGCGGTGAGACCTTTCAACTCGGGCGGCACGCCCGCCTCGCGGAGCCGCTCGCGGATGCGGGGGAGCGCCTTCTGGAGCGCGTCCATGCGGGCGGCGTCCGCCCCCTCGCGGGTGTCGGTCGAATTCTGCCACTCCTTCTCGTCGGACGGCGGGATCACCAGCGGCAACTCGCCCTGGATCAACTCCTGGTAAATGCGCAGGTGCTCGGCCAACTCGATCAGCTTGTTCTGGTAGACGCCGAGCGACTTGGAGTCGGCCTTCCGCTGCTCGAACGCCTTCTTGCTCTCGTCCATGAACGCGCGGAACTCGGACCGCAGTTCGGGCACCTCCTTGAAGGTCGGCCGGATGCCCCGCTCGTCCATCATCGCCTTCACGTCGGGCGGCAGTTGGTCCGGGGCGAGGAGCGGTTGGCGGACGCCCCGCTCGACGAGGGCGGCGAGCACCTCTTTGGGCAGCGGCTCCAAGTCGATCATCGACTGCGTCCGCACGCTCATCTCGTTCACCGAGTACCGCAGCCCCTCGCGGCGGTCCAGCTTGAGTAGGCTCCGCACCTCGTCGTTCTCGATGCGGAAGATCTGCCACGCGCCCGGCCCGGCCGGGTCGCCGGGGGTGCCGACGGCCGAGTCGAGCAGCCACTCGATGGCCTGCCGCTTCCGCTTGCCGTCCCAGCACTCTTCGGTGTGCGCGATCTGCCGCAGGCGGGTGCGGGCGACCGTGTCGAGCGGCTTCACCCGCCCGCCGTCGGCCACCGGCAGGGTGGCCAGTTGTTGCAGGTTGAGGCGGTCTTTGGTCGGCTTGCGGGGGGTGCCCAACCCGAGCAGCACCATGACGGCCAGGACCGCGGCGACGGCCGGCACGCCGAACCGCAGGAACGGGTGCAGCCCCTTGCCGGTCATGTCGATGCCGGCGGCGGCGGCGGTCGGCCCGCCGGCCGACTTCACCCCGCTCATGGCGCGGACGACGAACAGGGCCATCTTCACGCAGAAGTGGAAGCCCATGCCCACCCCGACCAGCACGCACGAGATGTACGGGATCTGCCAGCCGGGGTTGCTCACCACTTGCAGGATGGTGGCCTTCTCGTCGGGGGTGAACGACGACTGGAAGATGGCGTCCCCGCGGTGGCGGAGCGGCTCGTTCATGCGGATGGTCACGTCCCGGTTCTGGCTCAGGTCCGGGTCGTCGAGGCGCAGGTCGCTGCTGTAGTTGCGGGCCGTGTCGGTGCCCACGTAGCGGTCGAACTTGAAGTCGGTCAGGTGCAGGGTGTACGCCTTGTAGTGCCGCTTCGGGCGGAGTTCGACGCCGGCCGGCTGGCCGAGGATGGCCTGCGCCGGTTCGCCGTCGAGGGCGAGCGCGGCCGACACCAAGTAGACGCCGAGCGAGCTGCCGGTGGTCTTGTCGAACAGGTTCACATATGCGGCTGGCAGGTCGATCTTCGCCGACGTGTCCACCCCGCTCACCTCGTCTTGCCGGGTGGCCAGGTACGTCTGACCCAGGCCGGTGGTCGCCTGCTGCTGGCCTTTCAGTTCGTCCACGCCCGCCCGGATGCGGGCGAGCGCTTCGCTCCCGTGCTTGCCGCCGAACTGCTGAAACGACACTTCCACCAGCACCTTCTCGAACAGTGGCAGCGGCGGCGCCTTCGGCTCCTTCGCCCGGGCCGCGTCGAACGCTTGCAGGAGCGCCACCACGTCGGGCATGACGGCCTCGCGGGCCTCGCTGGTCTGCCCCTCGGCCGGCTTCGCGGGTAGGGCCGACCGCACCACCTGCTCGAGCGCCGGGCCGACCTCCCGCACCCGCGAGTTCGTGTAGTACGCCAGCACCTCCACGTCCACCGGCAGGGTGTCGTGGCTGATCCGCGGGGCCGGCTGGCCGAGGCGGGTCGCCTCGTCGCGGGCGTCCGCCGCCGCCTTGAGTTTCTTCGCCGGCAGCACGACCACCTGATCGAACGCCGGGTCCGTGCGGTTCGAGAACGTCAGCTCGAAGTTGCGGATCTCGTAGGCGTAGTTGCTCGACCCGCCCTCCGAGATGAGCATTTGTTGCTCGACGGCCTGCTCGCGGGTGATCGCCTCGCCGACGAACAGCAGCAGGATACCGGAGTGCAGCAGGTACACGCCGGCGCGCTTCAGGTTGAACAGCCCGATCTCGCCCAGCACCAGCAGCCAGCGGTTCGCCGCACCCGACTTCAGCCGCTTGCCGCACGTCTTCCACAGGGCGTTCACGTCGGTCGGGAAGTTACGAGCGTAAGCAAAGAACAAGTTGAACACCATCAGCCAGCCGATCAGCTTGCCGCCGGGGAATGGGAACCACCAGGTGGAGGTGGCGTCGGCCTTCGTGCCGGGAATGAACACCTTGGCGAACTCGACCAGGTACTTCACCTCGACGTTCACCTTCCACGAGTAGAAGTAGCTGTCCACCACCGTCCACACGCCCTGCCCCTTCTGCGCGAGGGTGCCGAAGAACACCAGCAGGCCGGCCAGCACGAACAACACGACGGTGATCCGCAGCGAGCCGACGGGGGCGAGGAGCATCCGCCAGACGCGGACGAACCCGTCGAACGGCGAGCCGGAGCGGGCGGGGGTGTCGGCGGGCATGGGGGAGGTCCTGCCTCTTCGTGTTCTGCTCGCTCCGCGAGCGGGTGTCTGAATCCGCTCGCGGAGCGAGCAGAGCACTTTCACTTCTGGAACGGCCCCTTGCCGCCCATCATCCCGCCGGACCACGTCGGTCCGCGGAGGTCCACGGTGTACGCCGCCTTGTCGCCCAGCTTGATCTCGGTCACGCTCTCGGCCAGCTCGTCTTGCTTCAACTCCCGCAACCCGACCTCCCGCCGCCAGCGGTTCACGTTGTCGAGCAGCGTGCCGCCGAACGGCCCGGACAAGTACATCTCGGCTTCCCCGCTCTTGTACGTCGCCAGGCGGGTCGGCTTGGCGGGGGCTTCGGTCCACCTGGGTGGGGCGGTCCACGTCGGCTTCGTCGCACCCGGCTTGATGCCCAGCACGAACTCGTCGAACTCGCCCTTGTGCGGCGACACCACCTCCGACGGGCCGACGAACTTGACGAACCACCAGTACCCCGGTTCGGCCGGGATGACGGCCCCGAGCATCCGGAACTTCTCGTCGGGGGCCGGCTTCACCGCCTTCGCCGTGTTCTCCTTCGGGGCGGTGTACGCGCGGATGTCGTCCTCGGGCTTACACCCGGCGGACATGACCACAACCGCCGCGGCGACGGCGGACGCAACCGACCGGATCGGCACTCGCATCGGACGCATCTCGGGAACGGGACCGGCCACGGGGCTACCGGCATTGTGGGGCGGGGGCGGGCGGGG
>JANNVG010000594.1:0-2427 GCA_031414395.1 Fimbriiglobus sp. | reverse complement strand
CAAGCCCGCTCCCTGGCGGTCGCGGCTCGTCAGACACCCTCGCCGTGATCGATGCCGAACTCGCCGCACTGCCGGACGTGTATCGCGCCGCGTTCGTGACGTGCGAACTCAACGGCAGGTCGCGCTCGGAAGCCGCCCGCGAACTCGGCTGGCCGGAAGGCACGGTGGCGGCACGGCTGGCGAAGGCCCGTGAACTGCTCGCCGCCCGACTGACCAAGCGGGGCGTCACACTCGGGGTCGGGCTGTTCGCGGCGGCGGTGGTGCCGACCGCGACGGCATCGGAAGCGCTCAACGCGGTGCGGGAACTGCTCGCGGTCGGCACGGCCTCGGCCGTGGCACCGGCCGCCCAAACACATTCCGACGAGGTGACGAAGACCATGCACACGAACTATGCGAAGTGGCTGCTGCTCGGCGGGCTGGTGCTGACGCTGGGCACCGGCGGGGCGGTCCTCCTGGCCGCTCCGGGCGACAAGCTGGTACGCGAACAGATCAAGGCCCCGGTGCCGAAGGAAGTGGCGATGGAGTGGAAGGAGGGGAAGCCGATCGAACTGAAAGACGGCGGGCGGATCACGAGCGTGGCGGTGAGTGCGGACGGCAAGCTGATTGCGATCACCCAACACGGCAAGCTGACGGTCCTGGCCGCGGACACGCGGAAGACGAAGTACGAGGCGAAGTACCAGGAGCCGGGGACGATCACCACCGCCGCGTTCAGCCCGAAGGGGGACAAGCTGGCCGTCACCGTGAAGGACGGGGTGAGCATCTGCGACGCCACCACTGGCAAGGGGACCGAGTCGTGGGAGGTGAAGGGGTTCGACCCGCATCAGGTGATCTTGTTCACCGACAAGGATGGCGGCGAACACCTCGTCGCTACCAACGGCGAAGAAACCAAACGCCCAGACCCGAAGGAAGCGGACAATGGGTACAAAGGGTGGGCGGAGAACAGACACAAGCCGTGCGTGCTGGCCCCGGTGCCGGGTAAGGAAGCGTGGCTGATGCAGTTCGACAACGCGAAAGAGCCGCGTGGAACGGTCGACCTGTGGTTGTGGAACCCCGACGACGTGGAGAAGTGCCAGAAGCTAACCGGCCACAAAGCCCGCCCCGTCGCGGCGGCGGTGTCGGCCGACGGCAAGCGGATCGTGTCCGCCGACGAGAAGGGCACGCTGATCGTGTGGGAGGGGGAGAAACTCGCGTTCCAGGAGAAGCGGCGGATCGAACTCGGCGAAGGCGTAGTGCAGCTCGCCCTGGCCCCGGACGGCAAGACGGTGGCGGTGCTACGGACGACGGGCATCACCAAATTCGGCCGTGGCGGGTCGGCCACCCGTGTGGAGTTGTTTCTGTTCGACGTGACCGACCCACCGAAGAAGCCGGAGCCTATCTGGAAGACGGACAAGCACCTGGAGGGCAAGTTCACCGGCCCGGTGTCGCTCGCCTTCAGCCCGGACGGCAAGACGCTGCTGGCCGCCTTCGCCGACCCGTACATCCCGCCGCAACAGCTGGGCGACGTGCCGGGGACCGGATCGATACCGAAGTCGGTCGGGGTGAAGGTGTGGGAGTTGGTGCCGAAGAAGTGACAACGGCATGTCACCCGACGAACACGCCGCCGTCGAACGTCGGGTCGAACGCGAAGTCGCCGCCGACTTCGCTTAACGGGGCAACCGGGTCGGTGCGGCGGAACCGCTTCACGTGCGGCCCGCCGCCCGGCCCCGCCGCCGTGAACAAACTCCCGCCGGCCACCGCCACCCGCGCCCCGCCGGTGAACGCCGTGGAGTACGCGAAGAACGTATCCGTCTCGCCGCCGTCGGCCTGGAACACCCGCACGTGCGGCCCGCCGCCCGCCGCGGCCGACACCACTAGTTCCGCCCGACCGTCGCCGTTCAGGTCGCCCGCCGCCACGAACACGCCGCCGGTGAAGGTCGGGGCGAACGCGAAGAAGCTCCGCACCTCGGCCAGGTCCGACGCCCGGAACGCCTTCACGTGCGGCCCGCCGCCGGCCATCGCCCCCGTGAGGATTTCGGCACGCAGGTCGCCGTCCAGGTCGCCGGCCGACACGTGGACACCGCCCGTGAACGTCGGCGCGAACGCGAAGAAGCCGAACCGCTCGCGGCCGTCCGCCGTGAACACTTTGACGTGCGGCCCGCCGCCCGGCCCCGCCGCCGCGATCACCTCCGGCCGGCCGTCGCCGTCCACATCCCCGGCCGACACGTTCACCCCCCCACGGAAGGCGGCACCGAACGCGAAGAACTGCGTCTGCACGGCTCCCGTCGCCCCGTCGAACACCTTCACGTGCGGCCCGCCGCCCGGACCCGCCGCCGTGATGATGTCGGGCACGCCGTCCGCGTTCAGGTCGGCCGTGGCCACCGTCACCCCGCCGCGGAAGGCGGCGTCGTAGGCCAGGAACCGCCGCACCGTGCCGCCGTTCGCGTCCTG
>JANNVG010000593.1:0-2359 GCA_031414395.1 Fimbriiglobus sp. | reverse complement strand
GGTTCTAACAAACACCGGCGGACTCACGTCGCGCCGTTCGCCTTCAAGGATCCTCCCATGTCCACCACCACCGTTGACGACTACCAGCAGGCCAAGGCCGCCCGCCGGGCGACCCAGAAGCAGAGCCTGTTCGCCGCCCCGCTGCTCAAGGCCGCGGCGATCCGCTCCGTCGTCATGCTCCGCCCGGACCTGATGTGGAAGAACCCGGTCATGTTCACCGTCGAGGTGGGCACGGCGTTGAGCATCGTCTGCACGGCCCTCCAGCCGAGCCTGTACCTGATCGTGCTCGACGTGTGGCTGGTGGCCACGCTGCTGTTCGCCAACTTCGCCGAAGCCCTGGCCGAAGCCCGCGGGAAGGCCCAGGCCGACAGCCTGCGGAAGGCGAAGGTGTCCACCCTCGCCCGGAGATTGCGGAATGCGGAGTGCGGAGTGCGGAATGAAGCCCGGCGTGACGGGGATTCCGCATTCCGCATTCCGCACTCCGCACTCGAGGAGGTGCCGTCCACGAAACTCCTCACCGGCGACCTGGTGCTGGTGGAAGCGGGCGAGTTCGTCCCGGCCGACGGCGAGATCGTGGAGGGCGTGGCGAGCGTCGACGAGAGTGCCATCACCGGCGAGTCGGCCCCGGTCGTGCGGGAGGCGGGCGGCGACCGCTCGGGCGTGACCGGCGGCACGCGGGTGCTGTCGGATGCCGTCCTGGTGCGGGTGACGGCCAAGCCGGGCGAGTCGTTCCTCGACCGCATGATCGCCCTGGTGGAAGGGGCGGTGCGGCAGCGGACGCCGAACGAGATCGCCCTCGGCATCGTGCTGGCCGCGTTCACCCTGGTGTTCCTGGTCGTCACCGTCACCCTGTGGCCGTTCGCCAAACACGCCGAAGCGTACACCGGCAACACCGGCCTGGGCACCGACATCCCCACGCTCGTGGCCCTGCTGGTGTGCCTCATCCCCACCACCATCGGCGCGCTGCTGTCCGCCATCGGGATCGCGGGCATGGACCGCGCGCTGCGGGCGAACATCATCGCCAAGAGCGGCAAGGCGGTGGAGGTGGCCGGCGACGTGGACACCCTGCTGCTGGACAAGACCGGCACCATCACGATGGGCAACCGGCGGGCGACGCGGTTCGTGCCGTTCGGCGAGTTCAGCGCGGTGGACGTGGGCCGGCTGGCGGCTCTCGCCTCCGCCTCGGACGAGACGCCGGAGGGCCGGAGCGTGGTCGAGCTGTACCGCCAGACGCCGGGGGTGACGGCCGGGTCCGCCGAGCCGCCGGCCGACGCGACGTTCGTGCCGTTCACCGCCCAGACCCGCATGAGCGGCGTAGACATGCCCGGCCGCGAGCCGATCCGCAAGGGGGCGACCGACGCCGTGCGGAAGTACGCCGCCGCCCACGGCGGGCCGCTCCCGCAGTCGCTCGACGAGCAGGTGAACGCCGTGGCCAGCCGGGGGGCCACCCCGCTGCTGGTGTGCGAGGGCAACCGCATCGCCGGCATGGTGGTGCTCGAAGACATCCTGAAACCCGGCATCCGCGAGCGGTTCGAGCGGCTGCGGAAGATGGGCCTCCGCACGGTGATGGTGACGGGCGACAACCCGCTGACGGCCAAGAGCATCGCCGAACAGGCGGGCGTGGACGACTACATCGCCGAGGCGACCCCGGAGGCGAAGCTGGCGTACATCCGCAAGGAGCAGGCGGCGGGCAAGCTGGTGGCCATGATGGGCGACGGAACGAACGACGCCCCGGCGCTCGCCCAGGCGGACGTGGGCGTGGCCATGAACAGCGGCACCCAGGCGGCCAAGGAAGCCGGCAACATGGTGGACCTGGACAGCGACCCGACCAAGCTGATCGAAGTGGTCGAAGTCGGCAAGCAGCTCCTGATGACCCGCGGGGCGCTCACCACGTTCAGCGTGGCCAACGACGTGGCGAAATATTTCGCCGTCATCCCCGCCCTGTTCGCCGGCACCCTGCCGCAGTTGAAGGCGCTCGACTTCATGCACCTGCACTCGCCCACGTCGGCCATCCTGAGTGCGGTGATTTTCAACGCGGTGGTCATCCCCTGCCTCATCCCCGTGGCGCTCAAGGGGGTGACGTACCGCCCGGTCGGGGCCGACGCCCTGTTGCGGCGGAACCTGCTGGTGTGGGGGCTGGGCGGGGTGGTCGCGCCGTTCGTCGGCATCAAGCTGATCGACCTGCTGCTCGGCGGGCTGGCGACGCTCGCCGGGTTCAGTTGGTGAACCGGCGGGGGGGGGGGGCGGGGGTGTGTACCCCCCCCCAAAACAACCAAAACACCCGCCGGGCCCCCCCCCCGGGGACCCCGGGAGCCCCCCCCCGCCCCCCCCCCCCACCGCCCACCCGGGGGCCCCCCCC
>JANNVG010000592.1:0-15585 GCA_031414395.1 Fimbriiglobus sp. | reverse complement strand
CACCCGCGGGTCGTCGCAGTTGCACAGGACGGTCTTGCCCGCGAAGTGGGCGGTGTAGTGCTTCAACTCCTTCTCGATGTCCGAGAGCTGTGTGTAGAACTCGTCCTGCTTGGTCGCCTTCGCGGCGTGTAGGCTGCTGTTCGCGGACTTGCGTGCCATGTGTTCACTCGCCTCCCCCCGTATCTCAAACTCCGGACGGAGGTAGTGTGAAGCTTATCGCCGATTGTGGCGGGGGCAAGCGAACGTCAGCCGGCATTTTCCTGGTCGTTCGGATCACTCAACCCAGTTATCCGTCCGTTCCGTCAGCACCACCCCGTCGGGCAGCGGGTCGGGGAGTGGGTCGGGGAGTGAGGCGAGGGCGACGACGACGGCGGCGACGGGGAACATGAGCGCCCTCCGCGGTGGAGGGTGTTATAAGGCGAGCCGGGAGCGACCGGAGCAAGTGAATGCCCCGTCCGGGCTGAACGCGGCGGCGGTGGGTGCGTGGGGCTGTGGGGTGTTCCGAAATGATGCCGAGGGGATCACCGACCTGTTCCGCGAGGCGCTGCTCACCCGCTTCGCCGGCGTCTTCAACCGGGTGATGCTCGCCGTGCTGGACTGGATCGCGGCAAAGCGGCTCCTCGGGCCGTTCGTGGAGCGGTTCGCGTCGGGCGATCACCGCGAACGGGACGCCCGCTCGGCCACCGACAGGGTGTCCCACACCCGCACCGTCTTGTCCCCGGACGCCGACACCAGCCGGCTGCCGTCCGGGCTGAATGCGAGATGGTGGACGTACTCCGTGTGCCCCTCCAGTTCGACCACCAGTTGGGAGGTGGCCGTGTCCCAGAAGCGGATCATGTTGTTCGCGCACGCCGCGGCCAGCCGGGTGCCGTCCGGGGTGAAGGCCACCCCGTACACGTTCGTCCCGTGCTTCAGCTCGGCCACCTCCCGCCAGGTGGTCGTGTCCCGCACGCGGACGGTGCCGTCCAGTCCGCCGGACGCCAGCCGGGTGCCGTCGCGGCTGACCGCCAAGCAGCGGACCATGTCGGTGTGCCCTTCCAGCACCCGCGGCGAGTCCGGGTGGCTCAAGTCCCAAACCCGCACCGTCTTGTCGGACGACGCGGACGCCAGCCACGCCCCGTCCGGGCTGAAACAGAGGTCGGTCACATACCCTTTGTGCCCACGCAGCACTGCCAACTCGGACCGCCGCTCCACGTCCCACAGATGGACAGTGTTGCCCAACCCGCCGGAGGCGGCCACCCGGTCGCCCCGCGGGCTGAACGCGAGCCGCGCGTCCGAGCCGTAATCGTTCTCCGGCGGGAGCTGGAAGCGGAACGCCTCCCGGCTGGTGGACAGGTCCCAGAACTGAATGCCGCCGTCCCGCCCGCACGCTGCCAGCAGCTCGCCGTTCGGGTGGAAGGCGACGCCGGACACCACCTTGTAATTGAGCGGCCGCGAGAACGGGTACGGCAGGGGCGGGGCCGGCCGGCCGCTGGTGGCGTCCCACACGCGGACGGTGCCGTCCCAGCCGGACGAGGCGACCCGCTCCCCGTCCGGGTGGAAGGCCACGCTGTACACGAAGTCGGTGTGCCCGCGGAGCGACCCGTTCCGCTCGGCCGACCGGGCGTCCCACCGCCGCACACTCCCGTCCGCCGGCGACAGGGTCAGGATGGTCTGTCCGTCCGGCGTGTACTGCACCGGCAGGATGCCGCCGGTGTGCCCGTGCAGCACGCCGAGCGGGGCGCCGGTGGCGGCGTCCCACAGCCTCGCCGTCTGGTCCCGCGAGCAACTGACGAGCGACTTCCCGTCCGGGCTGAAGGCGACGCCGCTGACGTACCCGCGGTGCCCGTCCCGGCTGGACACCGGCTCCCCGGTCCGCCCGTCCCACAGGCGGACGGTCTGGTCCAGGCCGGCGGTGGCGATGCGGGTGCCGTCCGGGCTGAACGCGAACTCGCCCGGCGTGTTGGTGTGCCCCCGCAGCACCTTCAGCAGTCGGCCGGTGGTCGCGTCCCACAGCCGCAGGGCGTTGCTCGGGTACATCTCGCACGTCAGGACGCGGTCCCCCTGCGGGCTGAAGGTGGCGCTCAGCACTTCCACGCTCTCCCCCCGCAGGACGGCCAGTTCCTTCCCGGTGACGGCGTCCCAGATGCGGGCGGTGTGGTCGCGCAGCCCGGTCGACACGAGCTTTCGGCCGTCCGCGCTGAATGTCACAGTCACCACCCAGTCCTCGTGCCCGCGCAACATGTGCAGCAGTTCGCCCGTGGCGGTGTCCCAGACGCGGATGATGGCGTCCTGGCTGCCGGCCGCGATCCGCCGGCCGTTCGGGCTGAACGCCATCCCCATGACCGCCCGCTCGGGACCGCTCAGCACCGCCGCCTCGCGGCCGGCCGGGATGTCCCACAGGACGATGTGGTTCTGGTCGGCCACCTTGTAGGCGAGGGTCTTGCCGTCCGGGCTGAATTTGAACCCGATGTCCGACACCGGCGAGCGGTTGGGCAGAACGGCCACCTCCTTGCCGGTGGTCAGGTCCCACAACCGGGCCGGGCCGTCGGCCGTCTGAACCGCCGCGGTGGTGCCGTCCGGCGACACGGCCATCGCCCGCACGCGGTCGCCGAAGCGGTGGACCTGGCGGGCGGTGTCGAGCTGGTTGTGCAGGTACCGCCACTCCCAGTTGCGGTGCTCCTCCGGGGCCGCGTCGAGCGCGTTCCGGGCGGCGACGACGTTGTGCAACTGCATCGCCCCGCCGGCGGCGATCATGTTCGCCCGGTATCGCTCCCACCGCTCGGCCTTCTCCCTCCGCTCCGCCTCCCGCCGCTGGGTCACTTCGTCCTGCCGTGCCACCTCCGCCCGGAAGTAGCTGGCCGACACGAGGGCGAACGCCACCGCCACCACCGCCACGATCCCGCCGACCGACGCCGCCGGCAGCGGGTTCCGCCGGGCCCACCGCACCGCCTTCTCGACCACCCCGACCGGCCGGGCCAGGATCGGCCGGCGGTCGAGATACCGTTGCAAGTCCTCCGCCAGCGCCGCCGCCGACGGGTAGCGGCGGTCGGGCCGCTTCTGCAAACACTTCAAACACACCGTGTCCAGGTCGCGGTCCACGGCGGGGTTCAGGTGGTGCGGGGCGGCCGGCTCCCGCTCGACGACTTGTTTCAGCGTCTCGATCACGCTCGCCGCCTGGAACGGCGGGCGGCCGGTGAGCAGGCAGTAGAGCGTCGCCCCCAGCGAGTACACGTCGGCGAGCGGGCCGACCTCGTCGTTCTTCCCCTCGGCCTGCTCGGGCGGCATGAAGTTCGGGGTGCCCATCACCTGCCCGGCCTGGGTCAGGCTGCTGTCGGCGTCGGCGCTCTTGGCCAGGCCGAAGTCGGTCACCCGCGGTTGCCCGCCCGCGTCCACCAGGATGTTGCCCGGCTTCAGGTCGCGGTGGACGACCCCGCGGGCGTGGCGTAGGCGACGGCGTCGGCGACGTGGCGGACGAGTTGGGCCGCCTCGCGGGGGGGCAGCGGACCCGCCCGCACCCGCTCGGCCAGGCTCCGCCCGTCCACGAACGCCATGGCGATGAACTGGTGCCCGCTCGCCTCGCCCACCTCGAACACCGGCACGATGTGCGGGTGGTCGAGTTTGGCCGCCGCCTCCGCCTCCACCTGGAACCGCCGGATCTCCGCGGCGGACGCCAGTTGGCCGGCGCGGTTCACCTTCAGGGCGACGACCCGGTTCAGCCGGCCCTGACGGGCCTTGTACACCACCCCCATGCCCCCGCGGGCGATCTCGGCGAGTAGTTCGTAGTCGCCCAAGGCGGTGCCGACGCTCACGTCGGCGGAGGGGCCGTCCGTGGGGGGGTACGGGCCGGTCATGTCCCCGGTCGATGGGGTGATGCCGGCCGGACGATCACTCGTGCCGGTGGGCGAGTCCGCCGGGAGGGTCCGGCCCGCGCCGGTCGGCGAAACCGTCCGGGTCGGGTCGTCGGGCGACGGCTCGGGCATGAATCGGCCTCACGGGTCGGCCTGAGCATACTTGAAATGCGGCCGACCGGAAATCGTCCGCCCGCGAATTACAGCGGACAGAGGCTCCCCCGTTCGGGAGGACGTGAAAAACGCCAGCCCTGAGACTTGCTTGGGGGCCGGAGTGGGAGTTCTCCGTCCAGCCGGCTCACGCCGTGGCGGTCTTGGCCGCCACCTTCGCCATGCCTTGTGCGCGGGCGATGGCCTTCGTGCGGGTCTCGCGCTCCACGGCGTTCGACACGGGCAGCGCGTCGGCGGCGGTACGGGCGGTGGTCGCGCTGTCGGGCGTCAGCTTGTCGGCCGCGACCGCACGGGCGGTCAGCACGTTCACCACCGTGCCCGTCACCTGGGCGAACCCGCCGTCGATGAAGAAGCGTTTGGCGGTCGCCCCGGATTTGATCCGCAGTTCGCCCGGCGCGAGCTGGCCGACGAACGGCGCGTGCCCGGCCAGCACCCCGCGCTCGCCGTCGAACATGGGCAGCACCACCATGTCGGCCGGCTCGTCGAGGACCGCCCGCTCGGGGGTCACGACGACGACGCGGAGGGTTTTGGCGGTCGGTTCGGCCATCGGTGCCTCGGGTGAACCGGCGGCGTGAGCCGACGGGTGTGTACACAGGAACCCGGCGGCACACGCCGCAGGTTCACCGATCACTTCTGCATTTTCTTCGCCGCTTCGACCACCTGGTCGATGCTGCCGACGTACATGAACGCCCCTTCCGGCAGGGCGTCGTGCTTGCCGTCGCACAACTCCTCGAAGCTGCGGATGGTGTCTTCCATCTTGGTGAACTCGCCGCTCTTGCCGGTGAACGGCTCGGCCACGAAGAACGGCTGCGACAGGAAGCGTTCGATGCGGCGGGCGCGGGCCACCACCTGCTTGTCTTCCTCGCTCAGTTCATCCACGCCGAGGATGGCGATGATGTCTTGCAGTTCGCGGTACCGCTGGAGGATCCGCTTCACCCGGTCGGCGACGGCGAAGTGGCGCTCGCCGACGAACAGCGGGTCGAGCAGACGGCTGTTCGACGACAGCGGGTCGATGGCCGGGTAAATGCCCTTCTCGGAGATGGAGCGTTCCAGGTAGATGAAGGCGTCCAGGTGCTGGAACGTGTTGGCCGGGGCCGGGTCGGTGGGGTCGTCGGCCGGCACGTACACCGCCTGCACGGAGGTGATGGCCCCCTTGGTGGTGCTCGTGATCCGCTCTTGCAGTTCGCCCATCTCGGTGGCCAGCGTCGGCTGGTAGCCCACGGCGCTCGGCATCCGCCCAAGAAGGGCCGACACTTCGGAGCCGGCCTGCGAGAAGCGGAACACGTTATCGACGAAGAAGAGCGTCTCGGTGCCGGTGCTGTCGCGGAACCACTCGGCCATCGTGAGCGCCGAGAGGGCCACCCTCATGCGGGCGCCCGGCGGCTCGTTCATCTGCCCGAACACCATCGCCGTCGAGTCGATCACGCTCTTCGCGTCCGCCCCGGCGCCGGTCTTCGTTTCCTGCATTTCCAGCCACAGGTCGTTCCCCTCGCGGGTCCGCTCGCCCACCCCGGCGAACACCGAGTACCCCTTGTACTCCTTGGCGATGCGGGTGATGAGCTCTTGCAGAATGACCGTCTTGCCGAGGCCGGCCCCGCCGAACAGCCCGGCCTTGCCGCCCCGCGGCAGGGGCATGAGCAGGTCGATCACCTTGATGCCGGTGGTGAGCACCTCGGACTTGGGCGACAGTTCGTCGAACCGTGGCGGCTCGCGGTGGATGGAGCGGGTCTCGGTGAACTCGACCGGGCCGCGGCCGTCGATCGGGTGGCCGAGCAGGTTGAACACGCGGCCGAGGGTGCCGAGGCCGACGGGCACGCTGAGCGGGCCGCCGGTGTCGGTCACGTCCATGCCGCGGACGAGGCCGTCGGTGGTGCCCAGGGCGACGCACCGCACGCGGCTGCCGCCCAGGTGCTGCTGCACCTCGCCGGTCAGGTGGATCTTCAACCCGCCGGCGGTGGTGGCGTCCACCTTCAGGGCGTTGTAGATGGCCGGCTGCTGGCCCTCGTCGAACTCGACGTCGAACGTCGAGCCGATGATCTGCACGATCTTGCCGGTCTTCTTCGCGGTGGCGACCATCAGGAGGTACTCCTAAGTCCGAAGCCGCTCCCTGTGGTCGCGGCGAAGAGTGTCAGTGTGTCGTAGGTCATGCTCGGCTCATCCGGGTGGGTCGGGGTCGTCGCGTTTCACCCAGTTTCCGGGACGGTACCCCCGCCAAAGGATCGTGCCCAGGCACCCGATCCCGGTGGCGAGGGCCGGGAAGGAGGTGTACCAGCGGAAGGTGCTGGTCACTTCCGACCCGTCCAGCGTCGATCGTTCGATCCGCTCGTACCAGGGATAAAACGGGAACCCGTGAACGACCCGTTTCTCCTTCACGACGCCACCCACGATCACCGAGTCGTACTCGCCGCTCGGGACGAGGTAGGCGAGCGACCCCGCTAACCCGAGCAGCACAAGCGTGAGCTTCAGATACGCTGCCGGCGTTGGGCGAAGCTTGCCCAATTACTTCAGCGCCTCGCTGCCGGCGATCAGCTCGCTGATCTCCTTCGTGATGTTCGCCTGGCGGGTGCGGTTGTACAACCGGCTCACTTCCTTGATCAGGTCGCCGGCGTTCTCGGTGGCGGCCTTCATGGCCACGCGGCGGGCGATCTGCTCGCCGACGGCGGCGTCCAGGAAACACTTGAACAGCCGCACCTTGAACGCCACCGGCACCAGTTCGCCGAGGATGGCGGCGGCGTCCGGGTAGAAGTCGTAGCTGGCCTTCGGGCCGGCGGGGGCGTCGGCGACGGCTTTCTTGCTGGTCGTCTCCACGGCCACCGACGACAGCGGCAGCAACGTTTCCACCACCGGCGCCTGCTTCGACACGCTGGTGAACTTCTGGTACACGACGATCACCCGGTCGACCGCCCCGCTGGTGTACAGGTCGATGAACTTCTGCGCCAGCTTGTCCACCTCGTCGAACTGCGGCTTCTCCTCGAAGTGCGTGTACAGGGCGGCGGTGGGGATCTGCTGGAACTTGAAGAACTGCATCCCCCGCTTGCCGCTCACTTCCAGGTCGAAGGTGGCGTTCGCCCCCTTCAGTTCGCGGATTTTGACCATGGCCGCCCGCAGGATGCCGCCGTTGTACCCGCCGCACAGCCCGCGGTTGGCGGTCAGCACGAGCACGAGCGTCTTCTTGATTTCCGGCCGCACTTGCAGCAGCGGGTGGCTCACCTCGCCGGCGGTCTTCGTCAGGTCGGAGGCGAGTTCGGCGATCTTCTTGGTGTACGCGTCGGCCTCGATCGCCCGGTCGAGCGCCTTCTTGAAGCGTGCGGTGGCGATCAGTTCCATCGTCTTGGTGATCTTCCGGATGTTCCGGATGGCCTTGCGGCGCTTCACCAGCAGGCGGAGGTTGGCCATACTCTTTCAGGCTCGGTTCGTGGGGCGGTGGGGGACTTTGTAGGCGGTGACGACGAACACCAGGTCGGAGTCGCCCAGGCCGTTCCACCGCCAGATGATCTTGACCGGGCGGCCGTTGGGGAGGGTGCCGAAGCTGCACACGCCCGGCTCGGGGTCGTCCCAGTGGTCCATGTCGCGGCAGTGATGCCAGGCGTGTTCGACTTCGGCGGCCGACAGGCCGTGCAGGTCGATCTTCGCCCGGTTCCACTCGATCCACACGAACTGTGCCATCCTCCTTGTCTTCTGGTGGGTTGGGGTCTGTCGCGGCTCACTTCCGCCCGTATTACTCTTCCAGCGGGGTGATGACTCGCACGTTGCACTTGGGTAACGCCTTCTTCAGTTCGTCCAGTTTGGCGAACTGATCCTTACCGACGGCCAACTGCTTCAGGTTTTTCATGCCCGCCAGTAGGGGGATTGAGCTGTCGCCGACTTTCGTGACAGCGATCTGGATCTCTTCCAGGTCGGCCAGGCCTTTCAATTCGGCCAGCCCGGTGTCGGTGATCGCCGTGCGGCTCAGTTCCAGCCGCTTCAGCTTGGGCAGCTTGGCCAGTTCCTTCATGCCGGCGTCGGTGAACGGGGTGGAGTTCGCCGTGACCGAAGTCAGGGTGGGCAGCGCCTTCAACTCCGCCAGCGTCTCGCCGGTGACGGCGGTGCCGGTCAGGTCGACGCCGGTCAGGGCTTTCGCCCCTTTCAGTTCGCCGAGCGTCTTCCCCGTCACCTTCTTGTTGCCCTTGATGTCGAAGTAGGTGAGCTTGGTTAGGGCGGCGAGCGACTTCACCCCGTCGTCGGTCAACTCCCCGGAGTGCAGGTAAACGGCCTCCAGGTTCTTGACGGCCGAGAGCGACTTGGCGTGCGGGTCGCCGAAGTCTTTGCCGAACAGCGACACGCGGAGCAACCCCTTCACGTCGGCCAGTTGCTTCAGACCGTCGGCCGTCACCTTCGTGCCGCCCTCGATGCCGACCATCGGCAGGGTCTTGAACACGGCGAGCAGCTTCAGGTGCTCGTCGGTCACCTTCTCGCCACTCAGTTGGACGTTCCCCGATGGCTTCTTGTCCTTGCCCAGCGGCACCTTCCCGCCGACGGCAACCAGCGCCTTGATGGCCTCCGGCTCGCCGGCGGCGGCGACCGACACCACGAGGGCGGTAACGAGCACGGCGGTGGTGAGGCGGTTCATGGTCATGGCTCTCAAGTTCACGCAGGGAATCAGCCTGCTCACGCCTTGAACTGCGGCTTGAAGGACGCAATCGCCGCGGTCAGCTTGGCGGCCACGTCGTCGGTGATCTTCTTCTCCTTCGCCAGCAGGTCCCGCACTTCGGGCATCTGCTCCTTCATGAACTTCAGGAACTGCGATTCCCACGCCCGCACCTTCTTGCGGTCCACGTCGTCCAGCCCGCCCGTGTTGCCGGCGTAGATGATCATGATCTGGTCGAGCACGTTCAGCGGCTCGTACTGGCCCTGCTTGAGGATCTCCACCATGCGGTAGCCGCGGTCGAGTTGGCCCTGCGTGGCCTTGTCGAGGTCGGTGCCGAGTTGGGCGAACGCTTCCAGTTCGCGGAACTGGGCGAGGGTCAGCTTCAACCCGCCGGCCACCCGCTTGTCCTTCATCGCGCCGATCTGGGCGTTGCCGCCCACGCGGCTCACGGAAATCCCCACGTCCACGGCCGGCAGCACGCCGGCGTTCTTCAGGTCGGGCTGGAGGTAGATCTGGCCGTCGGTGATGGAGATCACGTTGGTCGGGATGTAGGCCGACACTTCGCCTTCGAGGGTCTCGATGATGGGCAACGCCGTGAGCGACCCGCCGGAGCCGGGCACCTTCACGATCTTGGTGCCGGGGAAACTCTTGTGGTCGTGCTCGGCCTGCTCCTTGCCGCCGAACCCGCCCGGCCCGACGTACACCTTGCCCGCCTCGCCGGTGCCCCGCTTCTTGCTGCCGTCCGCGGCCGAGTTCACGCCCCAGTCGGCGGTGGCCTTATTGGCGTCGGCGTCGCCCGGCACGATCACCCACTTGTCGGCCAGCTTCGCACTGCGTTCGAGCAACCGACTGTGACAGTAGAACACGTCGCCGGGGTACGCCTCACGACCCGGCGGGCGACGCACCAGCAGCGACAGTTGGCGGTACGCGGCGGCCTGCTTACTCAGGTCGTCGTACACGCACAGGGTGTCCTTGCCTTCCTCGTACATGAAGTACTCGGCGATGGCGGTGCCGGCGTAGGGGGCGAGGTACTGCACGGGGGCGGAGTCGGCGGCCGAGGCCACCACCACCACCGTGTAGTCCATGGCGCCGACCGCCCGCAACTTCTCCACCACCGCGGCCACCTTCGACTCCATCTGCCCGCACGCCACGTACACGCAGATGACGCTCTCCGTCTTCTGGTTGATGATGGTGTCGATGGCGATCTGCGTCTTGCCCGTCTTGCGGTCGCCGATGATGAGTTCGCGCTGGCCGCGGCCGATCGGCGTCATGGCGTCGATGGCCTTGATGCCGGTCTGGAGCGGCTGCTTGACCGGCTGGCGGTCGTACACGCCGGGGGCCGGGCTTTCCACCAGGCGGGTCTTCTTGGCCAGGATCGGCCCCTTGCCGTCCACCGGGTTGCCGAGCGGGTCCACCACCCGCCCGATCATCTCCGGGCCGACGGGGATGGACAGCAGTTGGCCGGTGGTGCGGCACTCCATCCCCTCGCGGACTTGCAGGTAGTCGCCGAGGATGATGACGGAGACGGAGCTTTCTTCCAGGTTGAAGGCGAGGCCCTTCACGTTCGCCTGGGGGAAGTCCACCAGCTCGCCGGCCATCACGTCGGACAGGCCGTACACGCGGGCGATGCCGTCGCCCACCTCCAGCACGCGGCCGGAGGAGCGGACGTCGGTCTGCTGACCGGCGGACTTGATCCGCTCCATCAGCACGCTGGTGATCTCGCTGGCCGTTGCTTTAAGCGCCATGGCTGCTGCTCGCCAACAGGGTGTTGCGGAGGGTGTCCAGGCGGGTGCGGACGGACGAGTCGTACACCCGGTCGCCGACCTGCACGATCATCCCGCCGAGCAACTGCGGCTCGACGCGGACGTTCAGGATCGGCTCTTGGTTCAGGTTGCCCGCGAGGGTCGAGGTCAGTTCGGCGTGCTGGCGGGCGTCCAGGGCGGCGGCCGTCCGCACGAGCACCCGCACGCGGCCGGCCTGCTTGTCCCGAATCCCCTGGAACGCGGCGTGGATGTCCCGCAGCAGGCCCAGGCGGTTGTTCCGCGTCAGCACGTCGAGGAACTTCTTGAACAGGTCGCTGGCCGACCCGAACGCGGTGCCGAGGATCGGCAGTTTCGTCTTCGCGGTGACGGCCGGGTTGCTCAGGAAGGCGGCGACGGCCGGGTTCTTGCCGATGACGTCGGTCGCCACCACTTGCAGTTCGCCGGCGATGTCGTCGGCCGCGCCCTCCTGCTGGGCGAGGGCGAGGAGCGACTCGGCGTACACCCGCGCCAGCCGGGCGCGGGCGCCGGTCGCTTCGAGGACGGTCTCGGGGGTGGCGTCGGACATCTGTGCCTCGTTTTTGGAACCGGGAACGCAGTGACCGGGTGTGTGTCAGTCACCCCACTCACTGCGTTCGGGGTTCCAACATCACCCGGTCACTGCGTTCCCGGTTCTAGGCTCGGGTCACGGTGTTCTTCAGCTCGCTCAGGCTCTCGGCCACCAGCCGGCGGTGGTCGTCATCGCCCAGGTGTCGGCCGACCGCCTTGCTGCTCATGAGCGAGGCCAGTTGCACGGCCGTCTGCTGGATCTCTTGCAGCGCTTGTTCTTTGGCGGTGTCGATCTCCCGCTTCGCCCGCTCCCGCTCGGCCTGGGCGTCCTTCACGCCCACGGCCTTCTCGGTCGCCTTCAGTGCGTCGGCGTCGCGGCGGGCTTCGTCCATCATCGCCCGGATCTTGTCCTGGGCGGCGGCGAACTCGCCCCGCAGGGTCTCCCGCATCGCTTCGGCTTCGTGTTTCGCCTTCACCGCCTCGTCCTTCGCGGCGGCGATGTCGGCCTCCCGCTTGGCCAGCCCCGCGCTGATTTTCGGCCACGCGAAGAAGTACAGGATGAGGCACAAGCTGGCGAACACGATCAGGGTGAAGATGCCCAGGTCGTACCGTTCCAGGTTGAGGAAGCCCAACCCGCCCTCGCTCTTCGGCGGGTCGTTGGCGAGCAGCGGGCCACCGCACACCAGCACGGCGACGGCGGCGAGCAGGAACGGGACCGCCCGGCGGACGGGGGGAATCAACCGCATGGCGGGGCCTCCGGGTGAAGATTTCTGGCGAGCCGAGCGGCGTGAGCCGCCGGGTGTGTTCAAGAACCCGGCTCCTCACGGAGCACGGCTCGCCACAGCGGGCGTCACACGAAGATGGTGACGAGGCACAGCACGAGGCTGATGATCCCGGCCCCTTCGACCAGGCCGGCGATGATGAACATGGCCCCCTGGATGGCCCCGGCCTGTTCCGGCTGGCGGGCGATGCCGCTCAGGGCGGCGTGCCCGATCAGCCCCAGCCCGATGCCGATGCCGAGCACGCTCAGGCCCATGCCCACCGCCGCCATGGTGTTGTTCACGATCTTCTGCTTCGGCGCGTCGCCGCCGGTGGCGGTCACGGTGGCCGGGGCGGCGGTGGTCGGCTTGTCTTCGGCGAAGCTCCCCCCGGCGGAGCCGAGGACGACCAGCAGGGCCAGCAGGGGGACGGTCAGGTGACGCATGGCGGGTGATCCTTACAGGGTTAGGGGTGTTGAGTCCGGGTCGAGTGCGGGTTTAGTGTTGCGGGTGCTTGGCCAGCCCGATGAAGATCGCCGTCAGGAAGACGAAGATGAACGCCTGCAGGCCGGCGATGAACAACTCCAGGCAACTGAGTGCCACCACCAGCAGCACGCTCATCGGGGCCACGATCCAGTACAGCCAGTCGTTCCCCTTGCTCAGCTCGATCTGGTAGGCGGGGTCGGCCACCAGCTTGATGAAGAACAGGATGACGAACAGGGCGGTGTGCCCGGCCAGCATGTTGGCGAACAGACGCACGGCGAGCACGATGGCGCGAATGAAGGCGGTGACGTACTCCAGGCCGGCGATGCCCACCGTCAGGAAGACGCCGAGGACTTTCATCGCCGGCCCGCCCTCCAGGTGGATGTGCGGGATGAACGTCTTCAGGTAGCCGCCGACGCCGTTCTCTTTGAACCCGGAGTAGTGGATGACCACGAAGCTGATGAGCGCCAGCGCCCCGGTCACATAAATGTGCGCGGTGGGCGACGGCATGAACGGCAACATGCCGAACAGGTTGCAGAAGAAGATGAACAGGAAGAGCGTGGACAGGAACGGCATGTACTTGTCGCCGTCCTTCTCCCCCAGGCTCGGCCGGGCCACCTTATCCCGCACGAAGAACAACAGGCTCTCGACGAAGTTCCACAGCTTGCCTTTGGGCGTCTCGCCGGTCTTGATCTTGTTCGCCACCCACAGCACCAGGACGGCGGTGAGCACCGCGGCCAGCGTCAGGAAGATGAGGAACTTGCTGGTGCCCAGCGGCAACGGAAGGGCCTTGAGGCCGTCGAAGGTGTGCCACTCGAACGCGTCCATGACGTGCTCGAACGGTTGCAGTTGTTTCTTCCCGCCCGGTGACGGGTCGGCACTCGCGAACAGCATCGCGGTCACCCTTTCCCCTTCTCGCCACCCCCCGGAGACGCAACCGCCACACGCCCGACCATCAGGCCGGTGTCGACGATCAGTCCGGAGAGGTACGCGACCAGAAGCCAGACCCAGAAACCGCCACCCAGTTCGTTCAGCGTCGGCACGAGCAGGAACACCACCACCCCGCCGCCGACCGCCACCAGCGTTCGCACCGCCACGCCGACCATCATGCCCAGCAGCCCGCCGAACGGGTGCCGAGCCATTAGCCAGCCGGTGAACCACAGGGCGAACAGCCCGACCGGGAGGGTCAGGGCCACCGCCACCCCCGCGGCGAGCGTATGATTCCACCCGCCCACGGGCCCGGTCGCCACACCCGCCAGCAGCACCACCGCCGCCGGGAGGGTCAGCCAGAGCACATCACGGCGGCTCATGGCTTCGGCTCACTCGGCGGCTTCGGATTCACCAGTTGCGCCATGTGGACGAACGCGGCCAGCAGCCCGGCGAACGTCCCGATGACCGTCAGCCACGGCAGACACCCGAACCACCAGTCCAACAGCACGCCGAGGATTGTTGCCCCGGCCAACTCCGACCCCAACACGGCGAACGCGAGTGGGGAAACGGGTCCGCGACCTTTGCCGGCGGGTGCGGTCATGAGCGCACCAATTCTCGGTGTGGTGACATTCTGGAAACTCGGCGGAGTTCGGCAACGGGTGGCTCGTGAAATTATTCACAAAGTCGAACTCGGGCAAATCAACTACGTCGTGGTCGGTGGCGAAGAAGGAAAGTGGTCACGGATCGCACGGACGGACACGGATTCAGACAGCAACAGATCGTGCCTTGTCTGAATCCGTCCGATCCGCCCAATCTGTGGCCGTCTTTGAAGTCACACTCTGCCCCACCCATTCGGATTGCCCGGATTGCCCGAACTCCTTGATACGACCGGCGCCCCGAGCCGAAAAAAACCGCAAACCCGCCCCCGTGCATACAAGATGCGTTGACATTACCGGCCGGAATTTCTTAGATTTAACTGTGTGCTGGTGACGCCTGCTGTCGTAGTTCCCGCCCGCCGTCGCCTCTCGACCTGATTGTCCGGAATACCGGGGACGGAACCCGGCCGCGTACAATCGACTGGTACGGACACCACTTCATCATCCATCGCCCCCCCCAAGCGACCGTACCGCGGCGCGGGAGTGTTTGCCAATGACCAAGCCGACCCGTCGGGCCGCCAAGGCCGGGAAAACCGCCGCCCCACCACGAGCCGCGGCCCGCACCACCGCCCGCAAGCCTGTCGCCAAGGCCAAGCTGCCCGCCCGCCCCGCCAACCCCAAGCCGGTCGCCAAAACCAAGCCCGCCGTGAAGCCGGCCCTGGTCAAGCCGACGCTAACGCCGACGCCGGCCCCGGTTAAGCCGGTTGCGGCCAAGCCGGTCGCGGCCAAACCCGTCCCCGCGGTCGCCCCGAAGTCGGCGGTGAACGGGCACGCCAAACTGAACGGCCACGCCGCCAAGCCGGTGGCCCAGTCCGCCAAGCCGGTCATCCCGCCGGTGGTGGTCAAGCCGGCCGCCAAGCCGCCGGTGCCGAAGCCGCTCATGTCCACCCCGTTCAAGCCGACCGCCCGCCCCGAGCCGATCATCGCCGCCGACAAAGACCTGTCCAGCCGGAGCAAGACGGGCACCACGAAGGACCGCATCGCCCTGATGGCGTCGGACCCGTTCTGGCTGCACGTGGTGTGGGAGGTGGCCCAGCCGAGCGTGTTCCGCGCCGAAGCCGCCCTCGGCCCGGACTGGCACGGGGCCAGGCCCATCCTGCGGCTGCTCGACGTGACGAGCACCGACACCACCAGCACGTCCGAGGCGATCGTGCGGGACGTGACCGTCCACGGCGGGGTGTCGCACTGGTACCTGGACGTGCCGCAGCCGCCCCGCAGCTACCGCATCGACATCGGCTACCTGGCCAAGACCACCCAGTTCTTCTGCCTCGCCCGCAGCAACGTGGTGACGCCGCCGAAGGCGGGGGCGAGCGAGAGCATGCCCGAGAACTGGGCGGCGGACGTGGAGAAGGCCGGGGGCGTCGAGCGGGTGCTGGCCATGAGCACCGGGTTCGAGAGCGCCGGCGGGCCGAGCCAACTGAAAGACCTGCTGGACGAGCAGTTCAAGCGGCCGATGAAGGAGGGCGCGTTCGGCGCCGGGGCCGTGCCGGGCAAATTGAAGAAGTTCCACTTCGACATCAACGCCGAGTTGATCGTGTTCGGGCAGACCGACCCGCACGCGACGGTGACGCTGCAAAACGACCCGGTGAAACTGCGGCCGGACGGCACCTTCACGGTGCGGTTCAGCCTGCCGGACAGCCGGCAGATCATCCCGGCGGTGGCGGTGAGCGCCGACGGCCTGGAGGAGCAGACGATCGTGCTGGCCGTCGAGCGGAACATCAAGCGGCTCGACCCGATGACCCACGACATGTACACGGAAGGGTAAGGCGAGTCCGCCCTTCTTCTCTTCGCGGCGAGTGGAACGAGCCTGGGTGAGTCCAG
>JANNVG010000591.1:0-5397 GCA_031414395.1 Fimbriiglobus sp. | reverse complement strand
GTTGGAGGCCCACCCGGTCACTCCGTTCCCGGGTCCATTTCACTTCGGGGCCAGGTTCTTGTTCACGACCAGAATCTGGTCCCGCTCCAGGCGGCCGGCCCGCTCGTCCGTCACCGGCCACAACAGCAGCCGCTTGCTCGTCTCGCGGTGCTCCAGCCCCAGGTTGTGCCCGAACTCGTGGGCCATGCTCAGCCCGGCGTCGGTGCCGGCGTCGTCCTCGAACACCACCACCACGCTGCCGATGTCGTCCACCCGCGCGTCCGTGTCCCGCGTCGGGGCCGACTGGTACTCCCACACGAAGAACACCCGCACGCGGGCGGAGGTGTCCCCCAGCAGGCGGAGTTTGGGCAGGTCGCTCCCGCCCAGGGTGGCCGGCGACACCGGGTCGCCCCAGTCCTCGGTCACGGGCAGCGGGATGGCCTCCCGCTTGGTGAAGAACACGTTCGCCTGCCGGTTGAACACGCGGTTCGCTTCGTCCAGCAGCTTTTTCTCCGCGCCCACCTTGCGGGTGGTCGTGTGCTTCGCCGTGTCCGTCACATAGTAGAAGCCGACGCTGGCCGTCCGCTTGGGCAGCACGTCCACGGCCAGCAGGGGCAGTTCCTTGCCGTCCAGGTCGCGGCCGAACACGGTGGCCGTGCCGGGCAGCCCGCCGCGGAAGGTGATCCGCTCGTTGTCGTCCGGGGCCACGATCTCGGCGGCGGCGAAGCGGGTGGCCGGGTCGATGATCCGCAGCACGGCCGGGTTCGACGACCGCAGGGTGAGGCCGCCGGCGTTCCGCAGCCGCAGCATCCGCTCGCCGTCCACCGCCGGCACCATCAGCCAGGGCACCGCGCCGAGCGGCTCGAACCCGTCCTCGTCGTCGGCCAGGTGGAACCGCTCGAACCGCGGGGCGGACGGCGTCTTCCGCCGCACCAGTACGCCCACCGCGCGGTCGCGGTCGCTCTCGCTGCCGTCCTTCTGGCCGGCCAGCTCCGCCTCCAGTTCGCCCACCCACGTCAGCTTGATGCGATCCGCGCCCACCCCCTGCAACGTCAGGTACGCCCGCACCGCTTCCACCCGCCGTTGCGACAGGGCCTCGTTGTACTGCTTCGACCCCGAGCGGCTGGTGGACCCCTTCAGCAGCACCTCCACCCGCCCGGACGCCTTGGCCACCGGCACCACCACCTTTTGCAGCCACAGTTGGTGTTCGGGCTTCACGGTCGCGTCGTCGATGTCGAAGTTGAACAGCAGGCCGAACCGCCACGGGCCGGGGGCGGGTTTCTCGTCGATCTTACCGGGGCCGGTAGCGACTCGCATGGCACGCGCTCGGGAGTGAGGGCGAAGGGACAGGGCTACCGGAGTATGCGGAAGCGGGCGCGGATACGGACACGGGTGACTTTCGGTACGGGTGAACCGGGTGGTCGTTTCCGGCCCCCGATTCCGTACAATAGACAGATCGGATTCCGGCCGCTCCCGCCACAAAATGCAGGGCTTTCCCACATGTCGAAGGACTCCGCCGCGGTCACTTACGACGAAGACAACATCGAGACCCTGAAGGACGCCGCCCACATCCGCCACCGGCCGGGCATGTACATCGGCAACACCGACTCCGAAGGCATGCACCACCTGGTGTGGGAGGTGGTGTACAACTCCGTCGACGAGGCCCTCGCCGGGTACTGCAAGAACATCGCCGTCGTCGTCCACGTCGATAACTCCATCACCGTCAGCGACGACGGCCGCGGCATCCCCGTCGGCGTGAAGGCCGACACCGGCAAGTCCACGCTCGAAGAGGTGCTCACCATCGCCGGGTCGAGCGGCAAGTTCAACAACGCCGCGTACCAGACCTCCGCCGGCTTGCACGGCATGGGCGCGAAGGCGATGAACGCCCTGAGCGAGTGGTGCAAGGCCGAGATCCGCCGCGACGGGCGGGTGTACCAGATGGACTTCGCGCGGGGCGTGGCGACGAGCAACCTGCGTCACCTCGGCCCGGCCGCCGCCGGTCAGACGGGCACCAGCATCAGCTTCAAGCCCGACCCGGAGAAGTTCGCCGACCTGACGTTCGACTACGACAAGCTGGCCACCCGCTTCCAGCAGATCGCCTTCCTGAACCGCGGGCTGGCCATCACCCTCGCCGACGAGCGGGAGCAGCGGAGCGACCGCTTCTACTCCGACCTGGGCATCGCCGAGTACGTGACGGTGTTGAACAAGAGCGCCGGCGAGAACCCCATCCACCCGCCCATCTACATGTGCAAGAAGGTGGACGGGGTGACGGTCGAGGTGTGCATCCAGTACATCGCCGGCGACACCGAACTGGAGATGTGCTTCACCAACAACGCCTACAACAAGGACGGCGGCACGCACCTGAGCGGCTTCCGCGGCGGCCTGACGCGGACGCTCACCGCCTACGGCAAGCGGAACAACCACTTCAAGGAGTCGCTCGAACTGATCGGCAAGGACTTCCGCGAGGGGCTGACGGCCGTCATCAACATCTCGCACCCGAAGCCCAGCTTCGAGTCGCAGACCAAAGTGAAGCTGACCAGCCCGGACGTGGAAGGGCTGGTGTCGAGCGTGCTGTACGAGACACTGTCCGAGCACCTGGAGAAGAACCCGAAGGACGGCCAGCAGATCTGCAAGAAGATCAACCTGAGCGCCGAGGCCCGCATCGCCGCGAAGAAGGCCCGCGACGCCATCAAGGACCGCAAAGGGCTGCTCAGCGGGGGCGGGCTGCCCGGCAAGCTGATGGACTGCACCACCCGCGAGCGGGACAAGAGCGAACTGTTCCTGGTGGAAGGGGACTCGGCCGGCGGCAGTGCCGAGGGCGGGCGGGATCGGTTCTACCAGGCGGTGCTGCCGCTGCGGGGGAAGGTGCTGAACGTGGAGAAGGCGGAGGAGGTGAAGCTGCTGAACAACGCCGAGATCACCTCCCTCATCGCGGCCATCGGGGTGGACATCCGCAACACCGAGGACGTGAGCGGCCTGCGGTACGGGCGGATCATCATCCTGACCGACGCCGACGTGGACGGCCAGCACATCCGCACCCTCCTGCTCACCTTCTTCTTCCGCCAGATGCGCAAGCTGGTGGAGGAGGGCCGGCTGTTCGTCGCCCGCCCGCCGCTGTTCAAAGTGACCATCAAGAAGGACGTCCGCTTCGTGCAGACCCGCGAGGAGATGACCAGCGAACTGATGGAGCGCGGCATCAAGGACACCAGCCTGCTCCTGGCTCCCCCTTCCCTCCCAGGGAGGGGGGATGGGGGGGTAGGTTCCCCCCGCACGCTCACGACGGCCGACCTCGTCCGCGTGATGCCGATCCTGAACGAGCTGGACGCGGCGGTCGTCATCCTCGAACGCCGCGGGCAGTCGTTCGCCGCGTTCACCGCCCGGCACACGGCCGACGGCTTCCCGGTGTACCACGTCCGCACCGGCGGGAAGGACCACTTCTTCCACACGTCGGAGAAGGTGGAAGAATTCCGTCAGGCCGAGAGCAAGCGGGTGGGCAAGGAACTGGCGCTGAGCGAGGCGCTGCCGACGGCGGCGGTGAGTTCGGGCGAGCGCGCTCCCGAGGGGCTGGAGTTGCGCTTCAGCGTGGACGAGTGGCACGAGGTGCGGGGGCTGAACAAGGCGGTGGCCAAGTTGGCCGAGTTCGGGTTCGCCCCGCCGGACCTGATCCCGCTGCCCCGCGTGGCCGGCCGCGAACCCGCCGTGCGGTTCACACTGCTGAACGGCGACAGCCGCAAAGACCTGAACGACCTGCGGGAACTGGTGGCCGAGGTGCGGCGGCTGGGCGAGCGGGGGATGAGCGTGATGCGGTTCAAGGGGCTGGGCGAGATGAACGCCGAAGACCTGTGGGACACGACGCTCGACCCGCACAAGCGGACGCTGCTGAAGGTGACGATGAACGACGCCCTGCAGGCGGAGAAGATGTTCCGGATGCTGATGGGCAAGGAGGTGGAGGGCCGGCGGGATTTCATCCTGAAGCACCGGGCGAACGTGGAAGACATCGACTACGGGGCGTGACGCCGCGTGCGGTGGGTGAACCGGCGGCGTTAGCCGCCGGGTTTGTTAGGGTGTCCGACTCTCGCCGAGAGTCGGAGAGGGGGCGGGGCGGGGGAATCCCGCGTGCAGCGAGTGCCGGCTTTCACACAACTCCACGTTCGTCACTTCGGCCGACCACCCATTCCGACTCTCGGCGAGAGTCGGCCACCCGGTCGAACGAACGGAGACGAGAGAATTCGCCGAGTTTCGTTTTGACAGGTGCCGTCCGACTGTTTACGCTCCTACGAAGTGGGGAGCATAAACTCCCGCACGACATCCGGATTCGGCGTACTCAACGAGTTGGCATATTCCGGACGAGTTGGTCTAAACACTGTTCGGCAACAGGAGCAAGGCAGATGAAGCCCGTATGCGGATCCCGTGATAGGGTCGAGGCACCACTCACCATCGATCAGGAACTCAAACTCGGCGACCAGATCGGTGAGCCGAACTGGTTCGACCTGAACCGACTGCGCGATCCCCAGCAGGAGCGTCCGAAGCCTGCCGGCAGCGTGGCGCTCGACGTGAAAATGCTGGCGAATGAGCGCATCCACAGCATCGACGAGTGGTCGCCGAAGAACGCTCAGGTCATCGTCGGCGGGCCGCGCTCTCTCGGGCGTCCGCGGCCAGTCATGCTGCGGCGGTTCAACGGAACCCCGGTCGAGCCGGCGGTCTTCACCCAGACCTACAACGGCGAAAGCCGGCAAGTCTACTCGACGACGAGCGCTCCGTGGGTCCGGATCGGCCAGCTCAATACCAGCCTTAGTGGCAGCGGGAGTGCGGCGCTGGTCGGGAAATCGACCATCCTGACCGCCTCGCATGTCGTCAAGAACTCCTGGGTTCCGGGAGGCCCTGTCTTGGGCACCGTCACCTTCACGCCCGGCATGTTCGACATCGCATCGGTGCTCGGTCCGACGTGGACCGCGAACGTGATCGGCATCGCCGCGTGGGAACAGTTCGTGGGTCAGGACGGGTACGACATGGCCATCTGTCAACTGGACCAGCCGTTCGGGAACTGGCTCGGCTACTTCGGCTATCGCACGTACGACGACGACTGGGAGGATCTGAACGTCTGGTCGCATGCGGGGTATCCCTACGATCTTAGCATATCGGGTAGCCGCCCCTGCTACGAACTCGGGATCTCCGTTCACGACGACGACAGCGACAGCTACGACACGCTGGAACTCGAGACCCAGGCAGACATCGCGAGCGGCCAGTCGGGCGGTCCGCTGTGGGGCCGATGGGCGGAGGGCGGGCGGCAGATCATTGGCACGCTCAGCGGCCGAGAGGACAACTTCGCCGAGAAGAAAAACAGCCTCTTCGCGGGCGGGAACGGCCTGAGCCGCCTCGTCAAGTGGGGCCGTGACAACTGGGGATGACATCTACGAC
>JANNVG010000590.1:0-4064 GCA_031414395.1 Fimbriiglobus sp. | reverse complement strand
GGGGGTGTTCATTATGTCAACCTTAACCCAGGCGCGTTCAGCGCCTGGAACTCGCAGATCCCAATCACGAATGAGCAGCCCTCTCCCAGGGGAGAGGGGGTGTTCAATATGTCAACCCGGTTGGTTTGCCGCCTGACGTGCTGCGGTTTGCACTCCTCGACTTGTCGTAGTAAATCGGTAAAGCACCCACCTTGAACACCCCCTCTCCCCTGGGAGAGGGGGCCTGGGGGTGAGGTCCAATCCAACCTCCCCAGGAGCCGCCCATGACCCCGCCGACGCTCGCCGACCTGGCCCGCATGTTCGACCACTCGCTGCTTCAACCCAACCTGACCGACGCCGAACTCGAACGCGGCATTCTGTTGGCCCGCGAGTACGCGGTGGCGTCGGTGTGCATCAAGCCGTATGCCGTGCGGCTGGCGGCAAAGCTGCTCGCGGGCAGCGGCGTGCAGGCGAGCACCACCATCGGCTTCCCGCACGGCGGGCACGTCACCAAGATCAAAGTGATGGAAAGCGAGATCGCCCTGGCGGACGGCGCGACCGAACTGGACATGGTGGTGAACGTCGGCAAGGTGCTGAGCGGCGAGTGGAACTACGTGGCCGACGACATCGCCGCGGTGGTGCGGGTGGCCCACGCGGCGAACGCCAAGGTGAAGGTGATCTTCGAGAACGCCTACTTGAAGGACGAGCAGAAGAAAGAGCTATGTAAGATCTGCGGGGAGGTGCGGGCCGACTGGGTGAAGACGAGTACCGGGTACGCCGAGACGGGGGCGACGGTGGACGACCTGAAACTGATGCGGCAGTTCAGCCCGGCGTGGGTGCAGGTGAAGGCGGCCGGCGGCGTGCGGACCTACGAGAAGCTGCTCGAAGTGCGGGCCATCGGCGTCACCCGCGTGGGGGCGACGGCGACGAAGACGATCCTCGACGAGGCGAAGGCGAAGATGGGCGGGTGAGTCGGGCGGGGCACCGCCCGTCGCACCCGACTCGTTCCGCCCCCGGAGGACGCGCGGTGAAGACGCTCATCCTGGATAACTACGACTCGTTCACGTACAACCTGTTCCAGTACCTGAGCGTGCTGAACGCCGACCCGCTGGTGGTGCGGAACGACGCCATCGACGTGGCTGGCATTCTGGCCCTCGGCGTGGACCGCATCGTCATCTCGCCGGGGCCGGGGTCGCCCGACGACCCGGCGTACTTCGGCATTTGCAGTCGCGTCATCCTGGAGTTGGGCGACCGCATTCCGATTCTCGGCGTCTGCCTGGGGCATCAGGGGATCATCCACGCCTACGGCGGGCGGGTGGTGCGGGCACCGAAGCCGATGCACGGCAAGACGAGCGTCATCCACCACACCGACCAGGGCGTGTTCCGCGCGCTGCCGCGGCGGTTCGAGGCGATGCGGTATCACTCGCTCGTCGGCGAGCCGGCGTCCATCCCGCCGTGCCTGCTGGTGACGGCGCACACCGCCGACGGCGTCATCATGGGCGTACAGCACCGCGACCGCCCCACCCACGGCGTGCAGTTCCACCCGGAGAGCATCGGCACCCCGCTCGGCCAGGTGCTGCTGAACAACTTCCTCACCCGCCCGTTCGACCCGCCGACGTGATGTGTGTCGCCGCGGCGGTGCACATACCGAATGAGCTACAGTCGAGGTGTGAACGCGCGTGCCCAGGCCGCGTCGTCCGCGGGCAACCGTGGGTCGGGATCACCGCGGTAGACGTACTGCTCGTACCCGCCCTCGTCGTAGGTGATGTGCAGTACCGCCTGCAAATCGACCATCGGCTCGGACACGCCGGCCGTGAGTGGAATCGGAATGCTCGGCAGCGGCTCGCGGAGGCGGATTGGCCACACGCCTACGCTCGGCCACTCCGCCCGCCGGCCGACGAGGACGTGGTACTCGTGCGGCGGCACGCCCCGCATCGGCAGCGGTTGACCCCCTCGGAGCAGGTCGATCTCCACCAGGTTCGCCCCGTTCAGAATCACCTCGATCCGCTTGCGGGCGTACTGATCACGGTCCGGTCCCCGGTCCTTGTTCGACGGGCTGAGCAGTTCGATGACGGTGACGAGTGTTCGACTCCGGGAGTCGATGACAGCGAGCCGGCGCAGCCGTCGTGGCGCGCGCGGGATGCGGGCCGTGATTGGGGCCGGCAGCCCGGCGACCGCGCCACGCGCCGGCACGTCGATTTCACTTCGCACGGCGGCATCGGCCACGCCGAACAACTCCGGGTCGTCGTCCGTCGGGTCGATGTACAGCGACTCTTCGAGGGTGACGACGAACCGCGGCAGCACGAGCGGGTTGAGCGCCGCCCGCAACCGACCGAGGAACGAGCCGTGGAAGTCTCGCCACACGTCCCGCTGTTCGAGGTACGGGTTCATGCCGGGAAACGGGGAGGGCATGGGAGCCTCTGGTAGGGCGGGCCGCAGTCGAGCGGAGCGAGACAAGCCCCGCCGGTGTTCCAAAACGGCGGGGCTCGCGGTCCTGTGGACTCGCTCGGCCCGCCCTACCAAATCACCCCGCCTTCGCCTCGTCGTCGTCGGTGAGGAATCGCACGCTCACGTCCGGCTGCTGAACGTGGTGCAGCAGCCCCTTGGCGATGTAGCACCGCACCAGCACCTGCGAGCCGCGGTACTCCTGGCGGAAGATCTCGGCCTGCGCGTTCAGGTACGCCAGCACCTTGCCGTTGCCCGCGTCGAGCGTCACCTCCACCGGAATGAAGTGACTCGACAGCAGCTTGATGACCGCGTCTTTCAGTTCGCCCACCCCCTCGCCGGTCAGCCCGCTGATGGCCACCGCGTTCGGGTGGTGCCCCCGCAGCGCCTCCAGCGTGGCGCGGTCCGCCACGCGGTCGATCTTGTTCAGCACCAGGATCGTCGGCTTCTCGTACACGCCGAGTTCCTTCAGCACCGCGTTCACCGCCCCGATGTGCTGCTCCGCCTGCGGGTTGCTGCTGTCCACCACGTGCAACAGCAGCTTCGCCTGCCGGGCCTCTTCCAGCGTGGCCTTGAACGACGCGACCAGGTAGTGCGGCAGGTCGCGGATGAACCCGACGGTGTCGGACACGAGCACCTTGCCGAAGTCGCGCAGGTGCCACTGGCGGGTGCGGGTGTCGAGCGTGCTGAACAGCTTGTTCTCGACGTACACGTCGGCCCCGGTGAGGGCGTTCATCAGCCGACTCTTCCCGGCGTTCGTGTACCCGACGATGCTGACGGTGTACTGGGTGCCGCGGCTCTTCACCTCGCGCTCTTTGCGGGCCTGCACCTCGCTGATCTTTCGCTTCAGGTCGCGGATGCGGGTGTCGGCGATGCGGCGGTCCACTTCCAGTTGCGTTTCCCCCGGACCCCGCAACCCGATGCCCCCGCCCGCTTGTCGGCTCAAGTGCGACCACATGTTCTTCAGCCGCGGCAGGCTGTACTCAAGCTGGGCCAACTCCACCTGCAACCGCGACTCCGGCGTGCGGGCGCGGCCGGCGAAGATGTCGAGGATCACCTCGGAGCGATCCAGCACCTTCACGCCGAGGGCGGTTTCCAGGTTGCGGGCCTGGGCGGGCGTCAGGTCGTTGTCGAAGCAGACGACATCCGCCTCGGTGCCTTCGACCAGGTCTTTCAACTCGGCCACCTTCCCCGACCCGAGGTAAGTGCCGAGCGAAATGTCCTGCCGCTTCTGGGTGAGTTCGCCGACCACCTTCGCCCCGGCCGTCTCGACCAGCCCGCGGATCTCGTCGCACGGGTCGTCGGACATCCACGGGCGTTCGGGCAAGCTCACGCTCACCAGAACGGCCCGCTCCTGGGTGACGGAAAAGGCGTCGCGTTGGGATTCGAACGATGCGCTAATAATGCGTCTCCTGCGGCGACTCAGCCGCTACCACACTGTAAACGGTCGCCGACCGGCGGACAACAGGAAGGGACGGCAGGCGGTGGGGGAGGTTCGCGGGTCGGGAGGAGACCTCACCCCCCGGCCCCCTCTCCATGTCATGGAGAGGGGGTGTTCAAGGTGCGTGCCCCTCCGAGACTTTGGCAATCGCCCAAGAACCGTTACAGGTTGAACACCCCCTCTCCATGACATGGAGAGG
>JANNVG010000589.1:0-1822 GCA_031414395.1 Fimbriiglobus sp. | reverse complement strand
CTGACCGCCGTGGACGCCGGCACCTATCACCACTTCCACCAGGACTGGACAATCGAGCTTTGTCGTCGGCTGAACGCCGGGGTGCTGCCGGCCGGGTATTTCGCCATGGCCGATCAGCGGGTGGGCGGGCCGGAACCGGACGTCACCGCACTCCAACGTCAGGCCCCTCCGAACCCGAAGGGGAGCGGCGGGCTGGCCGTTCTCGACACCCCGCCCAGGGCCAAACTGCGGGCCTCGTCAAACCGCATGATGTACGCGAGGAAGGCGAACCGCATCGCCATCCGGCACCGCCTCGGCCGGGTGGTGGCCGTGATCGAACTCGTCTCCCCCGGAAACAAGGATGGTGAGCATTCGGTGCGGGCGTTCACCAACAAGGCTGTCGAGTTCCTCCGTCAGGGAGTTCACTTCCTCATGGTCGATCCGTTCCCGCCGACGCCCCGTGACCCGGACGGGCTGCACGCCATCATCTGGGAGGCGATGGTCGGCGAACGCTTCGAACCGCAGCCCGGCGACAAGCCGCTCGCGGCCAGTGCGTTTGACGCCGGGTACGAACTGAACGCCTACGTGGAACCGCTGGCGGTGGGTGACCCCCTGCCGGACATGCCCCTCTTCCTGGAGCCGGGGGTGTACGTGCCGTGCCCGCTGGAGGCCGCCTACGCCACCTCCTGGGCCACCCTGCCGGACGTGATCCGCGAGATCGTGCCCGCCCTGCCGGGGTGATCGTCACAATCCCCATCGAACTTCAACCCCCAGGACGGAACCGATGGCGAAGGGAGTTACCAAGGCGAGCGCGACGGACGTGTCGCGGCTCGTTCACGAGGCCGTGCTGACGCTGGCGCAGAGCGACACCGGCCCGCTGAAATTGCAGGCCAAGAAGGGCGACACCGACGGCGTGTTCCCGGTCGGTGCCACCACGGCGATCAAGGAGGCAATCGAAACGGCAAAAGCCGCGGACGCCCCGCTCATCCGCGTGACGAGCAAGCAAGGGAAGACCGAGTGGGTCGAACTCGCCCCGGCGGGGGTGGCGGCGGTCGGGGCGGCGGTGGCGTTCGCGTCGTCGTCGTTGCCGGCGGTCGAAGGCATCCGGCTGGCCGAGCGGGTGATGGAAAAGCGGCCGGAAACGGTGGTCGAACTCGAACCGCTCATCGCCCGGCTGCAAGTTCAGCAGTCGCAGGAGGCCGAGCGCGAGGCCAAGCAGCGGCACGCCGACGCCGAACGTCAGCAGCAGATCCTCGAAGCGATGGCGCGGTATCAGTCCGGCACCGAGCACCGGAAGCGTGACCGCATCGCGGCGCTGCACCGCGAGTTGGCCGAGTTGGGCGGTAGTCCGGCACTGGCTTCGACTAGGGCATTGACGCGACCGACGCCCACGCCCGCACCGAAGGACGCGAAGGAGTTCATCCGCCAGGAGGCCCGCCGGCTGGTGTCGGCGTGGGTGGATGCCGTGCGACTGGGCAAGGCCGAGGCGCAGCTCGCCCTCGAAGTGGTGCTCGGCAACCTGTCCGCGATGGACCAGATCGGCGAAGAGGGTGAGGAGGTCGCGTTCGACCCGATTCACCACGAGAGCGATTCGTCGGTGTCGAGCGAGGCGAAAGTGACCGTGACCCGCCCCGGCTGGCGGCTGGTGGAAGACGCCGGCGCGGAGTACGTGGTGGCGAAGGCGAAGGTGAAACCCGGAGGGTGAGTCGTGCTCTGCTCGCTCCGCGAGCGGGTTCCGAGGACCGCTCTGTCGTGGTCTGCTCGCTCCGCGAGCGGGTTGCCAAGACCGCAGGCGGAGCGAGCCGCGCACGCCGGAGGGTGCTCGATGGCCGAACGGGTGGTG
>JANNVG010000588.1:0-26389 GCA_031414395.1 Fimbriiglobus sp. | reverse complement strand
GTTGAGGGCGAAGCCCTCAACGGGTGGGGGGTACACAATTCGCCCAAGCTGAACGGCTCCCACGCTTCCACCGCCACTCCTGCGGTCCGCGCCGAAGACGTGGCCGTGATTGGGCTGGTCGGCCGGCTGCCGGGCGGCCCGGACCTGGACGCCTTCTGGGACACCCTGCGGAACGGCCGGTCCACCGTGCGGCCGGTGCCGCCCGAGCGCGCCGCCCTCGTGCCCGGCTTCGCCAACGCCCCGCCCGACACCTTCCGCGCCTCCTACATCGACGGCATCGACCAGTTCGACCCGCAGTTCTTCCGCCTGTCTCCACGCGAGGCCAAGCGGATCGACCCAGGGCAACGACTGCTCTTGATGACGTGCCACGAGTTGCTCGAAAGCACCGGGTACGGCGGAAAGGCGCTGGCCGGCAAGCGGACGGGCGTGTTCGTGGCCGGCGGCGGGGGCGAGTACTGGCAACTGGCCCGCGAGGTGCCGGGGCTGGACGACCTCCGCAAGTTCATCCTCGGCAGCATGCCGTCGGTGCTGGCCAACCGCGTGTCGCACGCGCTCAACCTGTCCGGCCCGTCGCTGACGGTGGACACCAGTTGCTCGTCGTCGCTCGTGGCAGTTGACTTGGCCTGTCAGTCGTTGCGGGCGGGCGACTGCGAGACGGCCGTCGTCGCGGCGGCGAACCTGATCCTGTCGCCCGGCGTGTTCACCGCCTTCCGACAAGACGGCATGGAGGCGAAGGGTGGGCAGTGCCGCACGTTCGACGCCGGCGGGGACGGGTTCGTGAGGGGCGAAGGGGTGGCGGCCGTGCTGCTCAAGCCGCTGCACCGGGCGCTCGCCGACGGCGACACGGTTCACGCCGTCATCAAGGGCACGGCGGTCAACCACGACGGCCGCATGAACGCTCTGGAGATCCCCAACCCGCTGTCGCAAGCCGAAGTGATCGCACTGGCGCACCGGCGGGCGGGCACGTCGCCGGACACCATCGACTACGTGGAGGCGCACGGCACCGGCACGGCGCTGGGCGACCCGATCGAGTTCGGCGGGCTGAAGAGGGCGTTCGCCGGTGTGCGGTCGGCCGCGTGCGGGGTGGGGTCGGTGAAGAGCAACGTCGGCCACCTGGAGTACGCCGCCGGGCTGGCCGGGCTGATCAAGGTGATCCTCGCGCTGCGGCACAGCGAACTGCCGCCGAGCCTGCACTTCCGCGCACCGAACCCACATCTGGACTTCTCCGACAGTCCGTTCTACCTGGTGGACCGGCCGCGGGCGTGGGTGCGGAACGGCCGCCCGCGGCGGGCGGCGGTCAGCTCGTTCGGCATGGGCGGGACGAACGCGCACGTCATCGTCGAAGAGCCGCCGGTGGCACATGTGGCGATGCCGCGAACGGGGTTGGAACTGTTCGTACTGTCGGCGCGAAGTGAAGCGGCGCTCGGCGAACTGGCCGAGCGGTTCCGCCGCATGTTGGACGCGCCCGGCGGCGTAACGCTGGCCGACGTGTGCGGCACGGTCGCCCTCGGCCGCACGCACTTCGCCCACCGGCTGGCGGTCGTCGCCGATTCGCTGCCCACCGTGGTGAAGGCGCTCGCCGACTTCCGCACCGGCGTGAAGGCGATCCCGGCGACGATGTGGAGCGGCGTGGTCGGCGAAACCGGCAACACTGCAACCGACCGACCCGCCACCGCCGTGGCCGGGGCCGAAGCGTATGTGCGCGGGGCCGAACCGCAGTGGCCGCACCTGTTCGCCGGCCACCGGGTGGCACTGCCGACGTACCCGTATCAAACGTCCTCCTGCTGGCTCGACGTGCCGCCCCCGACGGCCGCAGCACACACCTCCCCCCCTGTGGGGGAGGTCGGTGGGACCGCAGGTTCCACCGGGAGGGGGGTGTCGGAATCGACAGCCACACCCGCCGCGGTGTTGCCCTCCGCCGCCGACGTGGAAGCGCTGCTCATCGGCGAGTTGGCGAAGGTGCTGGAACTGCCGGCCGAGCACATCCTGCCCGAGGTGCCGTTCTTCGAGCTGGGTGTCGATTCCATCACCGCCGTCGAACTCATCCGCCGGCTGGAAGCGCACACCGGCAAGTCGCTGTCACCCACGCTCTTCTTCGACGCCCCGACCGTACGGAAGCTGGCCGACGTTCTGTTGCGTGAACACGGCGACGCGCTGGTTGTGAGTACGCCCGCGCCGCAAGAAGTCGTCACGCCGACCGTCACCAGCAACACCGGCGACGGCTCGCACCCGATTGCCGTCATCGGCATGGCCGGGCGGTTCCCCGGTGCGGCCGACCTGAACGCCTTCTGGCGGAACCTGCGGGACGGCGTGGACAGCATCACGGAAGTGCCGGCCGACCGCTGGGACGTGGACCGCCACTACGCAACCGACCGCACACAGGTGGGCAAGACGTACACCCGCTGGGGCGGCTTCCTGACCGACCTGGACCAGTTCGACGCGCTCTTCTTCCGCACCTCGCCGCGGGAGGCCCGCTGGTTCGACCCGCAACAGCGGCTGTTGCTCGAGACGGCGTGGGAGGCTCTCGAAGACGCCGGGCACGCCGGCAAGAGTCGGCCGAAGGACCGCTGCGGGGTGTTCGTCGGTGCCACCCACTACCACTTCCGCGACGTGCTCATCGGGCACGGCGGTGCCTTGCCCGACGCGGGTGTCGCACTCGGCAACTCGAGCGCCATCCTGGCCAACCGCCTGTCGTACTTCCTCGACCTCCGCGGGCCGTCGCTCACCATCGACACCCTCTGCTCGTCGTCGCTCGTGGCCGTCCACCTGGCCGTCACCAGCCTCCGCCGCGGGGAGTGCGACACGGCCATCGTGGCGGGCGTCCACGCCGGCATGTCGCCACTCTACTACCAGGCGCTCAGCCGGTTGCAGGCGGCCTCGCCGGTCGGCCGCTGCGAGTCGTTCGGAAGCGGGGCCGACGGGTACGTGCCGGCCGAGGGGGTGGGCGTGATCGTGCTGAAGCGGCAGGCCGACGCGGAGGCGGCGGGCGACCAGATCCACGGGGTGATCCGCGGGAGTGCGGCCAACCACGGCGGGCAGTCGGCCGGGCTGACGGTGCCGAGCGCGACCGCACAGGCGGCGGTGGTGCGGGCGGCCCTGGCCGACGCCGGGGTGAAGGCCGAGCACCTGGACTACGTGGAGGCACACGGCACCGGCACCTCGCTCGGCGACCCGATCGAGGTGCGTGGGCTGGCGCAGGTCTTCCCGCCGGGCACCCGACAGGTGTGCGGCATCGGCTCGCTCAAGTCGAACATCGGCCACCTGGAGCCGGCCGCCGGCATCGGCTCGCTGATCAAAGTGCTGCTCGCTCTCCGCGCCGGTGAGTTCCCGCCGTCGCTGCATTTGACCGAAGTGAACCCGCTCATCAGCTTCGAGGAGACGCCGTTCTTCTTCGTGGACCGCCGGCGGGCGTGGGTGCGAAACGGCGTGCCGCGGCGGGCGGGGGTGAGCAGCTTCGGCCTCGGCGGGAGCAACGCACACGTCGTCGTCGAAGACACCACGCCGGTGCCGCGACCGCCCGAACCGACCGGCACCACGCACCTGTTGGTGCTCTCCGCCCGATCGTCCGCCGGCCTGGACCGGCTGGCCGACGCCTTCGCCCAACACGTGGAAGGCAACCCCGGCGTGTCGCTGCGGGACGTCTGCTTCACCGCGGCCGTCGGGCGGGCACACTTCCCCCACCGACTGGCGGTGCTGGCGACCACCCGCGACGAACTCATCCGCAGATTGCGCGAACCGGCCGACGACCGGAGCGTGTGGCGCGGGCACGCGACCGGCACCCCGCCCGCCACCGTGCCGACCGCCTCCGGGCTGGCGGCCGTCGCCCGCGCTTACGTCGCCGGGGCCGACGTGAACGCCGACATCGCCCCCGGCGGGCGGCGGGTGAGCCTGCCGACGTTCCCGTTCGACCGCGTGAGCTGCCGCGTGCAGGTGGCCGACGCGCCGCCCGCGGTGGAACAGCCGACCCCGCCCGCGCGGAAGCCGCACCCGCTGCTCGGAACCGCCGCCGTCCAGTCCGACGGTGCCGTCGTGTTCGAACACACCTTCGGACTCCGCCCTCGACCGGAGGGTAAGAAATGAACACCATCACCCTCGCCAGCTACGTGAGCGACCACCGCTTTGGCGACCGTCCGCTGATGCCCGGCGTGCTGTCGCTCGAGCTGCTGCTGGCCGCCGCCAGCCAGGCGCTCGACCGCCCGGCCGACCGGCTGACGCACCTGACGTTCCACCGCCCGGCGTGGGCCGACCGCGACGGCACGCTCCGCACGCAACTCCGCTGTAAGGCGAACGAGCACGGGCTGGTGTGCCAACTGTTCACCGCCGGCGGCGACGGCGAGTGGCTGGAACACGCCTCCGCCACCGCCGGCATCGACGGTCACACCCCGCCGCCCGCCCTCGACCTGGACGCCGTCCGCCGGCGGTGCAATCACGTGCTGCCGCCCGCCGACCTGTATCGCGCGCTGGCCGACCGCGGCATGAACTACGGCCCGACGCTTCGCTCGGTGCGGCACCTCTCGCACAACGGCAGCGAGGTGTTCGCCGAACTCTGCCCGCCCGACGGCGACGACGAGGGGGCGAACTGCCGCCTGCACCCGGCGCTCATGGACGGCTCGCTACAGGCACTGGCGGCGCTGGCCATTGACAACGGAGACGGGTCGGGCCTGCACCTGCCGTATGCGGCCGAGGCGGTGCGGGTGTACGCGCCGGTGCAAGGACGAACCTTCGCGCACGGCACGCGGCAGGGCGACGCCGACCGCTCCACCGCCGACGTGACGCTGACCGACGACCGCGGGCGGGTGCTGGCCGAGCTGCGCGGGCTGCGGGCGCGGGCGGTGCCGGCCTCCGTCGTGCGGTCGGTGGTGGGCACTCTGCCGCCGTCGGCACCAGCACCGGCGGTGTCGAACGTGCGCATCCTTCGGCCGGTGTGGAAGCCGACGCCCGCGCCGGCGGCGGTTCCCACAGCCGGGGTCCGCGTGGTGTTCGCAGACGCGAGCGGGGTGGGCGCGGCGGTGGTGCGGCAGTTCCCCGATGCGGTGGTCGTCACCCGCGGGGACACGTTCAACCAGAGCGGCCCAAACCAGTTCGCACTCGACCCGGACCAGCCCGACGACTACGCCCGCCTGTGGCAGACGCTGCAGGCCGCGGGGACGCGGCCGACCGAGGTGATCCACTGCTGGGCGTGCGACGCGGGCGGCGCGTCGGCCGGGCTGTTGGAGCAATCGACGGACGCATTTTTCTCGCTCGTCCACCTGACGCGCACGCTGTGGGACGTGGCCCCGAAGTCGCCGCTCACGCTCCGCGTGGTGACAGCCGATTGTCAGTCCACCGGGCCGGCGGACGCCTGTTCGCAGCCGGTCGGGGCGATGGCGTGGGGGCTGGCGCGAGTGATCTCAAAGGAGTACACGCCGTGGCGAGTGCAGTGCCTCGACCTGCCGGCCGACCGCCCGGCCGGCGTGCTGTTCCCCGACTTGATGGCAGCGGCGACGGACGCGGAAGTCGCGTTCCGCGGGGGCGTCCGCCTCACGCCGTCGGCCGAAGCGGTGCCGGCCGTCAACACTTCGGCGAATGACCTGTTCCGCGCCGGCGGGGTGTACGTCATCACGGGCGGGGTCGGCGGCATCGGGCTGGCGCTGGCGAAGTGGCTGCAACAGCGGTACACCGGCGCGAAGCTCGTGCTGGTCAGTCGATCAGCAACACCGCAGGCGGTCGCCCACCTCGGGGAGAATGCGGAAGCCGTTGCGGTGGACGTGGCCGACGCCGCGGCGGTGGGGCGGTTGCTGGCCGGCGTGCGCCAGAAGCACGGGCGGATTGATGCCATCTTCCACGCCGCCGGGCTGGTGCGGGACGCGCTGCTCCAACGGAAGTCGATGGAGAGCATGGCCGAGGTGTTCCGCCCGAAGGTGCTCGGTGCGCTGGCGCTCGACGCCGCCCGCGGCGACACGCCGGTGGTCTACTTCACGTCGGTCGTCGGCTGGCTGGGCAACGCCGGGCAGGCCGACTACGCCGCCGCCAACCGCTTCCTCGACAGCCTGGCGGTGTACGGCACGGCTCAGGGGCGGCCGGCGCGGAGCGTGGCGTTCGGCCCGTGGGCGGAGGTGGGCATGGCGGCGGCGCTCGCGGCGGCGCTGAAGTCTCGCGGGGTGGAGATGCTCGACCCGACGGCGGCGCTCGACGCCCTCGCCCGTGCGGTGAGCGGACCCGACGTGCAGACCAGTATCGTCGCCCTGCCGAGTGCCGCACCCGCTACCCTCGCGCCGATGCCGGTCGATGCGCCACCCGCGTCGAGCCGGTTCGCGTTGGCCGACGTGCAGCGGTTCCTCGCGGCAGAGCTGGCGAAGTTCCTCGAAGTGGACGCGGCGCACATCCCGCCCGACGCCAAGTTCCAGGACTTCGGCATCGACTCCATCTCGGCCGTGCAGATGCTGCGGCACCTGGAAACGGCCACCGGCCTGTCGCTCCCGCCGACGCTCCTGTTCGATCACGCCGACCTGCCGTCGCTCGCCGGCCACCTGCACCGGAACATCGAGCCGAGTCGTTTGGAAGCGCTCCTCGGTGGCGGAACGCCCGTCGCGGAGCCGCCACCGCCACCCGTCGTTGTAGCCGGGGTCTGTGACCCCGGTCGGCCCGGCCTCACAGAGGCCGGCTACAGCAGAGGTCACAACACGCCGACTGAAAGTGCACCGACTCCGACGTTCGACGCCCCGACCGTTCATCCCGTGCCGCCGACTGGTGCCGCAGAGTACGCCACGCGGGTGCGGCCGATGCTGGCCGAGCGGCTGGTGTCCATCGGCCTGGACAAGCAGTATCGCACCGCCGTCGGCGACGTGTTGGAGTACGACGCCGGCGGTCGAACCGTCCGCGTGCTCGATCTGGTCGGCGGGTACGGGTCCACGCTGTTCGGGCACAACCACCCGGAGTTGCTGGCCGCGCTGCATGGTGCTTACGTCGCCCGCGTGCCTACCCACGTGCAGGTGTCGCTCCGCGGGGCGAGCGGGGCGCTGGCGGCCGAGCTGTCGCGGCGGGTGGGGGCGTTCACCGGGCGGGAGTACACGGCGGTGTTCGGGAACAGCGGCGCGGAGGTGATCGAGGCGGCGCTCAAGCACGCCGTGTTGCAATACTTCAAGCGGGCCGAAGCGTGGGGGAAGGCGCAGCGGCAGGCGGTCGCGGTGGCGGTCCACGGGTGGAAGGCCGACCCGCCGGCCGAGTTGCCCCTCGCCCTGATCCGCGGCCTCGCCGACGTGCCGGGGTTCGACGCCACCGCCGTACACGACCTCCGCGGGGTGCTGACCGAACTGGAGCGGGTGAACCGCGCGACGCTCGAAGCGGCCCCGCGGTTCGTGGCCGTGCGGCGGAGCTTCCACGGCAAGACGGCGGGTGCCCTGCGGCTGACGTACAACCCCGACTACCACGTCGGCGGGGCGACGGCCGACGAAGTGGAGTTCCTCGACCCGAACGACGTGCGGCGGCTGCGCGAGGTGGTCGCCCGCGAGACGAAGGAGCTGTACACGCTCGTGTCGGACGGCGGTACGCCGCGGCTGAAGCGGCACTCGTGGTGTCGCATCGCCGCGATCTTCCTCGAACCGATCCAGGGCGAGGGAGGCGTGTACCCGCTGTCGGCGGAGTTCGTGGGCGAGGTCCGCGACCTGGCCGACCGCCACGCCTTCCCGCTGGTGCTGGACGAAATCCAGTGCGGCATGGGGCGGAGCGGCACGTTCACCGCCGGCGAAGGGGTCGGGCTGAGGGGCGACTACTACGCCTTCAGCAAGGCGCTCGGCGGCGGGCTGTCGAAACTTGGCGTGCTGCTCATCGACCGCGAACACGCCGTGCCCGAGTTCGCCGGCCTGCACTCGTCCACGTTCGCCGAGGACGACCCGGCGTGTCTCGTCGCACTCGCCGCCCTGAAGTTGCTCGACCGCGACCGGCTGGCCGAACGGTGCGCCGCGTGGGGGGCCGACGTGCTCACCCGCCTGCGGGCCGTCCGCCGCGAGTTCCCGGACGTGATCGCTGACGTGCGTGGCCGCGGCTGTCTGCTGGGCATCGAGCTGGTGGACCCGACGCGGTCCGCGTCGCCCCTCTTCCGCCAGACCGGGCCGTTCCTGGGGTTGCTCGCCGCCAGCTACCTCCTGAACGTCCACGACATCCGCGTCATGCCCACGTCGTCCGCCCCGCTCACGCTCCGGGTCGAGCCGTCCGCGTACCTGTCGGCCGACGACACCGCTCGCTTCCTCGCCGCCTTCCGCCAACTGTGCGTCATCCTGTCTCGTGCGAACGCCGCCCAGCTGGTGCGGCACCTCGTGACCGCCGACGCCCTCGACCCATTCGCTGCCGTCGCCGACTGGAGCGACCGGCCGACGCCCGAAGTCATCACCCCACTGCCGGGCGAACCGCGGGTCGCATTCTTCAGCTACTTCCTCACCCCGCCGGACATCGCCTGGTGGGAGCCGTCGCTGGCCGAGTTGCCCGAGCCGCTGCACGGCGAACTGATCCGCCGGTTCAGCCGCGTGGGCCGGCCCGGCATCGCCCGGCGGGTGCGGATTCATTCCGCGACCGGCCGCACGGCGGTGGCCGACGTGGTCGGCTTCATGACGACGAGCGACCAACTGGCCGAGGCGCTGCGGGCCGACGACCTGGGCTGGATCCGCGGGCAGATCAACGAGCAGATCGACCGCTGTGTGAGCGAGGGCGTGTCGGCCGTCGGGCTGGGGGGCTATCTGTCGATCGTCACCGGGAACGCGGTGCTGTGCGCCCGCCCGGATATTGGGCTGACCACCGGCAATGCGCTCACCGTTCACGCCGGGATGGAGGTGTGGCGGGACGGCTGCCGCACGGCGGGGGTCGATCTGGCGACGTGCCGCGTGGCGGTGGTCGGTGCTTACGGCAACATCGGCTCGACGTACTCGCGGCTCGTCGCCGAAGAAGCCGGCCGGGTGCTGCTCGTCGGCCGCCGCGACTCCCGCCCGCGGTTGCGGACACTCGCCGCCGAGCTGTTCGCCGACGCCTTCGACAAGCTGCAAGCCGGCATCGAGCATGGTGTCGCGGCGCGGTTGAAGGCCAGTCGCGTGGTGAACGAGCGGTTGCCCGGCGGGCCGTTGAAGGGCGGTGAAGCGGCGGAGCTGTTCGCGGCGGTCGAGCGGGAACTCGGTGCCGACTGCCCGCTGGCCGTGACCGACGATTTGAACGACCTGCGGTACTGCCGGGCCATCCTGTCGGCGTCGAACTCGCCCGAGCCGATCATTCACGCCGAACACCTGGGCACCGGCCGTGTGGTGGTCTGCGACGTGGCGGTGCCGAGCGACGTTCACCCGGACGTGACCCGCGACCGCCCCGACGCGCTCGTGCTGTCGGGCGGACAAATCCGCCTGCCGGCCGGTCAGCGGCCGGGCCTGTGCGGGCTGCACATGGCCCCGGATCGCGTGTTCGCCTGCCTGGGCGAAACGCTGCTGTTGGGCCTCAGCCGGTACGACGGGCACCTGTCGTTCGGCCCGGTGAGCACGGCCGACGTTCACACCGTCGCCCGCCTCGCCCGCGAACACGGGTTCGCCGTGTCCACCGCGTCGGAGGCCGAAGGATGACCCCGGCACGGAAGCTGACCGGCTCGGCCGAACTGCTGTCGCACCCGTACCCGCTCTGGGCGGTGGCCGACGGCGACGGCGCGCGGCTGATGCGCGCCGACGGCATGACCGCCCCGCCCGGCGCGGTGGCGTGGGTGCCGGCGGTGGTAGCCGAATCGCTCGGCGACGCGCACTTCCGAAACGCCCACGGGTTGCGGTTCGCGTACATCGCCGGCGACATGGCGGGGGGCATCAGCGGGCCGGAGTTGGTCGCCAACATCGCCGCGGGCGGGATGCTCGGCTTCTTCGGCGCGGGCGGTGTCGAACTGGAAAAGATCGGCGACGCGCTCGACGACATCCGCCGCCGGTTGCCCGACGGCCGGGCGTTCGGCGCGAACCTGTTGCACAGTCCCGTCACGCCGCAGAAGGAGATGACCACCGCGAAGCTGTACGTGCGGAAGGGGGTCGGCCGCGTGTCGGCGTCGGGGTACGTGGCGCTCACGCCGGCGGTGGTGTACGCGCGGCTGTCGGGCGTCCGCCGCGGGCCGGACGGCGCGCCGGTCGCGCGGCACCTGTTCGCCAAAGTGTCGCAATCGAAGGTGGCCGAAGAGTTCCTTCAACCACCGCCGCCCGCGATGGTGCAGGCGCTCGTCCGCAGTGGAGATTTAACCGCCGAAGAAGGCGAGCTTGGGGCGAACGTGCCGGTGGCGGACCACGTGACGGGCGAGGGCGATTCGGCCGGGCACACCGACAACCAGGCGACGATGCCGCTGCTGTCGCGGCTGTGCGACCTCCGCGACCGAATCGTGCGCGACCGCGGGTACGCCACGCCCGTTCACGTCGGCTGTGCGGGCGGCATTTCAACACCGGCGACGGTGGCGGCGGCGTTCGTCGGCGGGGCGGCGTATGTACTCACCGGCTCGGTCAACCAGTCGTGCCGCGAGGCTTTAACATCCGACGCGGTGAAGCGGCTGCTGTGTAAGGTGGACGGCGGGGGGGTGGGCATGGCCCCGGCCGGCGACATGTTCGAGATGGGCGCGCGGGTGCAGGTGCTGAAGGCGCGAACACTCTTCGTGCCGCGGGCGAACAAGCTGGCCGACCTATACCGCCGGTACGAGTCGCTCGACCTGTTGCCGGCCGAGGATCGCACCGCCCTCGAAGGGCAGTTGTTCCGCCGCCCGCTGGCCGACGTGTGGGCCGACGTGGAGCGCTACCTCGATACGCACCACCCGGAGCAGGCCGACCGCGGGCGGCGCGACGCGCGGTTCCGCATGGGCATGGTGTTCCGCTGGTATCTGCTCATGTCGTCGCGGTGGGCACGCGAAGGCGACCCCGAGCGGGCGGTCGATTATCAGGTGTGGTGCGGGCCGGCGATGGGGGCGTTCAACGGGTGGGCGGCCGGATCGTTCCTGGAAGGCCCGGAGCGGCGGACGGTGGTGCAGGTGGCCCGCAACCTGATGGCCGGCGGCGCGGCCGTGTTGCGGGCGCGGTTCCTGTCGCTCGCCGGCATCGCCCTGCCGCCCGAAGCGTTCGCCGCCCGCCCGCGAGAGTTCGAGGAGTAGCTTTTTGTAGCCGGGGTCTGTGACCCCGGTCCGACCGGCCTTCTGTAGCCGGGGTCTGTGACCCCGGTCCGACCGGCCTCACAGAGGCCGGCTACAGAAAGCACTGACCCCCCCCGGAGGCGTTTGCATGACACCCAGCTTTTACGGGTCGGTGCTGAAGGCCATCGCCTGCACGCCGAACCGCAACCCGGACGCCGCCGCGTACACCGCCGAGGTGCTGCCGAAGGCCCGTCGCCTGCGCGAGCGACAGACGGCCTCCGCTGCCGCCCCGCCGACCGACGCCGACGCCCGCGCCGCTGTCACCGACCTGGTGTCCATCCTGCGGTTCAAACAGGTGACGGCCGACGAGATCCGCGAGCGGGTGGAAGACGTCCTCCGCACGCACCCCGGCCTGCCCGCGGCGGCGCACTTCCTGGGGATCAGTCATGGGTGATGACATCCGGCAGCAGTGGCGCGAACTGGTGCGGCGGCACATGCTCCACCCGACCGCCCCCGCGATGGCGAGTGTGTGGGCGCCCGAACTGGAAACGGTTCCACGAAGCCGGCTGCGCGAGATGCAGGGCGAGCGCCTCGCGGCGGCCTACCGGCTGCTGTGGGAGTGCAGCACGTGGTACCGCCGTAAGTTCGAGCGGGCCGGCCTGTCGGCCGCCTCCGTGCAGGGCATTGACGACCTCACCCGCATCCCCGTCACCCGCCCGGACGAGTGGCTGGACGACCAGCAGGCGAACCCGCCGTGGGGCACTTTTTCCCCGCTGCGTGATGAAGACTGGCTCTCCCGCGGGTGGATGCTGTTCACCACGTCGGGCACCACGGCCGGGTTGCCTCGGTCGTTCCGGCACACCACCCACGACCGCGACCTGTGGGCGTGGGTCGGCGCGCGGGCGCTGTACGCCATGGGCGTGCGGGCCGGCGACGTGGCCGTCAACTGCTTCGGGTACGGCACGTCGGTCGCCTTCTGGGGGCTGCACCACGCGCTGAATTTAATGGGCGTGCCGGTCATCCCCGGCGGGGCGGCGAACACCGAGCGGCGGGCGCGGTTCATCGCCCTGTACAAGCCGACGGTCCTGCTCGCCACCCCCACCTACGCCCTGCACCTGGGGCGGGTGATGCAAGACGTGATCGGCCCGCCGGCCGAAAGCTCGGTGCGGCTGGTGGTGGTGGCCGGCGAGCCGGGGGCGTGCGTGCCCGAGACCCGCCGGCGGATTCAGCAGCTGTGGGGGGCGACCGTTCACGACGACTTCGGCTGCACCGAGGTGGCCATGCCCCCGCTCGGGTACACCTGCCAGGCGCAGGCCGAATCTGATGAGCCGATGTCCCCGCACCTGATGGAAGACGCCTTCATCGCCGAGGTGGTGGACCCGGACACCCTCGAACCCGTGCCCGAAGGCCGCCGCGGGCTGCTGGTGGTGTCCAACCTGTTCAGCGAGGCGCAGCCCATCCCGCGGTACCTGATGGGTGACTGGACGAGCATCACCACCGAGCCGTGCCGGTGCGGGCGGACGCACGCGCGGGCGGTCGGCGGGCTGCACGGGCGGACGCACGGGCGGCTGAAGATCCGCGGGCTGGCTTTCTTTCCGGCGGCCATCGAAGACGCCATCCGCGGCGAGCCGGCCGTGGGAGACGAGTTCACCGTGGACATCTCGAACGAGGGCGACTCCGACCGCGTGCTGGTGACGGCCGAGGTCGCCACGCCCATCCCGAAGGCCGATCTGGGCGAGGTGGCCGACCAGATCGCGCAGTCGCTCCGCGGCAAGCTGGGCGTCAGCGTGGTGGTGACGCTGGTGCCGTACAACAGCCTGCCGCGCACGAACGAGAAGGCCCGCCGCATCCGCGACCTGCGGGGGGCACCGGCGTGATCACCCCCACCCGCCCGGCGGTGTTTCACCTGCTCGCCGAGGTGCCGCTGGCTCACCCGTTCTGGTGTCACCTGGAGGCCCACCGCGGGCGGCCGTTCCCCTTCCTGCTCGACAGCGCCAACCCGATCAAGGGGCTGGGCCGGCACTCGTTCCTGGGCAGCGGGCCGATTGCCGTGTTCCGCGCCCGGCGGAGTGCGGCGCTCGGCAATCAGGCCGACATCGAATTGAGCGAGTGGCTGGCCGACGACGGCACGCGGTTGGAGGAGCCGCGCATCACGCACACCACCGGCGACCCGTTCGCCGCACTGCGGGCGCTGCTCACCCGCTGGCGGGTTGAAAGTAGTCCACTCGCTCCGCGAGTGGAATCCGAAGACCACTCGCGGAGCGAGTGGACCACTTTGCCCTTCCTGGCCGGGGCAGTGGGCTACTTCGCCTACGAAGCCCGCCACTACGTCGAGCCGCTGCCCGCCGACTCCGTTGACCGCCTCGGCCTGCCCGACGTGTACTTCGCCCTGTACGACACCCTCCTCGCCCACCACCACGAGACGGGCACGACGTACCTGTCGGTGGTCGGCCGCGGGCGAAACGAGGATGAAGCGAAGCGCCGCGCCGAGCGCACCCGCGACGAGTGGCTGGCCGACATCCGGGCGTTCACTCCCGCCCCGCTCGCGGTTGGCATCACCCGCCCGCCGGACGTGTCCACCACCGCCGACGGCTCCACCTACGCCGCCGCGGTGCAGGCGTGCAAGGACCACATCTTCGCCGGCGACGCCTTTGAAGTGTGCCTCACCCGCCGCCTGTGGGCACCGTTCCGCGGCGACCCGTGGCGACTGTATCAGGAACTGCGGCAGCGCAGCCCGTCGCCGTTCGCCTGCTATCTGGAGTACCCCGAAGGGCAGGTGGTGTCGTCGTCGCCCGAGCGGTTCGTGAAGTTGGACGCCGACCGCGTGGCCGAGAGCCGGCCGATCAAGGGCACCCGCCCGCGGGGGACGACACCCGCCGAAGACGACGAACTGCGGCGGGAGTTGCAAGCATCGGAGAAGGACCGCGCCGAGAACATGATGATCGTCGATCTGGTGCGGAACGACCTCGGCCGCGTGTGCCAGCCGGGCACTGTCACCGTGCCGGAACTCATGGCCATCGAGCCGTACGCCACCGTGTTTCAGATGGTGTCCACCGTCCGCGGGCGGCTGTGCGACGGACTCGACGGCCTCGACATGGTGAAGGCGTGCTTCCCCGGCGGGTCGATGACCGGCGCGCCGAAGATCGAAGCCATGAAGATCATGGACCGCCTGGAAGGGGTGCAGCGGGGCATCTACTCCGGGTCGGTGGGATACCTGGACTACTCCGGCCGGCTGGATTTGAACATCGTCATCCGCACGCTGGTGGTGGCGAACGGGGTGGCCCACTTCAGCGCCGGCGGGGCGGTGGTGGCCGACTCCGACCCGGTGGGCGAGTACGAGGAGACGGTGACGAAGGTGCGGGCCATCGTGGCCGCCCTCGGGGCCGTGCCGGACACCCCACCCCCTCGCCAGTGTTGAAGCTGGTGGCCGTGGCGCGTGCGGGGGTGGGGATTCGTGTCATTGTCACCACTTCCCCCACCCCCCGTGTGCGAGTGGCCTTGGTTGCCGGCTTTCGTTGGCACGGTGGGCTACGGCGGGCCGACCCCGCCGAAGGGCACCCCGCTCCGCTACGTCTTCAAGTTGTACGCCCTGGACGTGATGCCCACATTGCCGCCCGCGGCGACCCAAGCCGACCTGATGAACACGATGACCGGGCACATCCTCGTCGAGACGGAACTGCGGGCACCTATCAGCGGTGATCTCCGGGAGCGCGGGCGCCCCGCCCAAGGGCTCGATGGCGGGCGGGACACCCGCGCTCCCGGTCGAACCTACTTGGCGTACCGATACGCCCAAACTTTCACGCCGTCGAGTACGACCAGCACGTTCGCGGTCGGGTCCACATACGCCAGCCGCTTGCCGCCGGTGGGCATCGGGTCGCCCTCCGGGGCCAGCTTCGCCCAGGTCGTCTTGTCCGGGTCGTAGGCCCATACGGTGCTCGAATCCTTCTGCTGTTCGGTGTGAAACTGCGTGAGCAGCCCGTGCCCGCTCGCCGGGTCGTGGTGGAACACCGACCGCGCGTCGTGCCCGAACGGCGACTGGCCGTCGTCCTTGCTGCCGGTCAGCACCTTCGCCCACTCGTTCTTCGTCACGTCGTAGTGGTGCGTGTCGTGGTGCCGCTGGACGACGAGCACCTTCCGCTTCGGGTCGTAGTACCCGATCTGCTCCGGCTCGGCGGCTTCTTTCTCGAACGCCTTGCCCCCGCCGTTCGCCTTCAGGTCGGTCCACGTGTCCTTCTCGTAGTCGTGGAACCAGGTGCCGTGCATCTGCCAGTTGTTCGCGTGCCACACGCTGCCGCCCAGCTCCGGGATGTACTCCAGCAGCCCGCCGAAGATGGCCGCCGGGTACGGCTTGTCCGCCTTGAACGCCTTCCACTTCTTCTCGCCCGGCAGGTACGCCCACAGGGGCGGGCCGGTGTACAGGTCGGCCGGGTTGCCGCCGAGGTCCGTCACCGCCTTCTTGCGGTCCGTCACCCACGTGTTCATGAACAGCAGCGCCTTCCGCTTCGGGTCGTAGGTGAGGCCCCACCACGTGTGCGCGATGACCGCCGGCCCGCCCCGCTTGGTGACGAGCATGCCGTCTTTGAACTCGCAGTCGGACGTGTCCTTGCCCAGGTCGGTATACCCGCGTGGCAGGTCGGGGGCGTACAGCATGGCCCAGGTGAGCGACGGCAGGTCGAACTCCCACACGTCGTTCAGGCGGTGCGGCACGGCGTGGTTCGCCCCGCAGAAGAGTGCCCGCCCGCGGTCGGCCGCCCAGCACATCTTGTTGGTGAAGTCGCGGCCCCGCGGCCCGGTCTTGTGCAGGTCATACTTCTTGGCGGTGTCGTTGAACTCGCCGACGACATCGGCGGTGCCGAGCAGCACGGCCGTGTTCGGCTTGAGGGCGGCCAGCTTCTTGGCGACCTCCGGCTTGGGGTCGAGGGCCGGCTCGACCTTGGGCGGTGCGGCGAACGTGCGGGGCAGAAGGGTGGTGGCAACGGCGGCGGTGGCCAGGAACGTGCGGCGGTGGGGGTGAGTCATGGGCAGGCTCGGGTTTGAGGTGTGAGCGATTGTACCCGGCGATTGAGCGCGGGCCGAAATCCCGTCCTATAGTTTTCGCGGGGTCGCCCGTTGTCCGCGTCATGGTTGTCGCCGTGCCTACACTCTCGCCCTCACCCGGCCAGACGGTCCTTGAGGCGGTCACGCCCGTCCCGAAACCTTCCCTGACGGTCGAGCGGCTGTTCGCCACCGAACACCTGCCCACCCCGCCGGCGGTGGCCATGCAGGTGGTGCGGGAGACGAGCGACCCGAACGTCACATCGGGGCGGATTAGTAAGATCTTGCGCCAAGACCCGGTGCTGTGCGCCCGCGTGCTGAAGGCGATCAACTCGGTCGTGTACGGCATGCGGGAGCAAGTGACGTCGGTCGAGCGGGCGGTGCTGCTGCTCGGGCTGAACGCCGTCCGCGGGATCGTCCTCGCCCTGTCGCTGCCGGCCATGCAGGGGAGCGGGCGGCACGACCGCACCTTCCGCGACTACTGGCAGTCGGCGGTCAGCGGTGCGGTCATCGCCCGTGAACTGGCAGTGCGTCTGAAGGTGCCGACGGCCGACGACGACATGATCGTCGGCCTGCTCCGCGACATCGGCGAACTGCTCATCCAGCAGGCGCTACCCACCGAGTACGCCGCGTACACCCACGCGCGGGAGGGCACGCCGTTCAGCCGCCTGTGCCAGTTCGAGCGGAAGGTGTTCGGGTTCGATCACGCGGAGGTGTCCGGCGAATTGCTCCGCCGCTGGCAGTTGCCCGACTCGCTCGTCCAGCCGATCCGCCACCACCACGACCCGGCCGCGCTGGGCGACCACTCCCCCGCCCTCCGCGAGCGGTGCGAGCGGCTCGGGTTCGTGGACGCCCTCACCCACCTGGATCTGGTGGCCCACCAGCCGGACGAGGTGGACGCTCTGCTGAAGGTGGCCGCCACCCGGTACGGCCTGGGCCACGCCGAGTTGGTCCGCTTCCTCGAAGGGGTGGTGCCCCAGGTGGAGGAGTTTACCGCCCTGCTGAACGTGGACGCGGGCCGGTCGCCGAACTACGCCGCCACCCTCGCCCGCGGCAGCACCGAACTGTTTCACCTGACGGTCGAGAGCGGGGCGATGCCGGTGACCGCGACCGTCCGCACGCCGGCGGGGGTGGCGACCACCCCCACGCCGGTCGGCGGCGGGTTGCGGGAGTTCCACTCGGATCACCTGGAGGTGTTCCCGAAGGGCGGGTGCGCGCTCGACGGGTACGAGCTGAAGCGGGTGCTCGGCCGCGGGGCGATGGGGGTGGTGTTCGAGGGGACCGACACGACGCTCGACCGGCCGGTGGCGGTCAAGATGATGCTGCCCGAGTTGGCCGAGCACGAGCGGTTCCGCCAGCGGTTCATCCGCGAGGCGCGGAGCGTGGCCGCCATCCGCCACGAGAACGTGGTGGCCATCCACGCCGTGAAGGACAACGGGCCGTTCACCTACCTAGTGATGGAGTTCGTCGAGGGGCCGTCGCTCGCCGACCGGGTGGAGGAGGGGTTGCCGCTCGCCCCGGACGAGTTGATCGCCCTGGGGATCCAGTTGGCCGGCGGGCTGGTCGGCACGCCACTGTACATGTCGCCGGAGCAGGCGAGCGGCCGCCCGGTCGGGCCGCGGTCCGACCTGTTCAGCCTCGGGGCGGTGCTGTACACGGCGGCCACCGGGAAGCCGCCTTTCGACGACCGGACCATGTTCGGCGTGCTGAAGAAGGTGTGCGAGCAGCAGCCCGACACGCCGTCTCGCCTCCGCCCCGACCTGCCCCCGTGGTTCGTCGCCGCCCTGCTTCAACTGCTGGCGAAGGAGGAGGACGACCGCTACCAGTCGGCGGACGAGCTGCTGAGCGCGCTTTGCAACCCGCCGGTCCCGCCGCCGACACCGGCCGCGAGGAAGGGGTGGTGGCCCTTCGGCCGCGGTTGACCGCTCGTTGGCCCGGCTCACTCGAAAGCCACCTTCGCCGGGTCTTTGGTCATCGTCAGCTTGGCTTCTTTGCTCTTCCCGTCGGTGCCCGTCACGACCACCTTGTACTCGCCCGGCGGCAGGGCGAACCGCGGGGCGAGCGTCGGCTGCCCGCCGCGGGCGTCGCCGCCGAGCAACTGGCTGCTCGCCACCACCTTGCCTTCCCCGTTCAGCACCTTGCACACGCCGCCCCAGCCGCCGCACTCCCGCGGCAACTTCACCACCACGGCCGATTGCGTCTGCCCGTCGCCCGACCCGTACAGCGCCGCCGACTCCTGCCCCTCGTTGTTCAGGATCAGGTCGAGCTTGCCGTCGTTGTTCAGGTCGGCGAACACGGCGGCTTGCGTGTTGAACACTTTCTGGTGCAGGCCGACGGCTTCGGTGCGGTCGGTGAACGTGCCGTCGCCGGCGTTCTTGAAGTACCGGCACGGCCCTTTCAAACACGTCACGAGCAGGTCGGGTTTGCCGTCGTTGTCGAAGTCGCCCCAGGCGGCGCCGACGGCGTGCCCGAGGTTCTTCGCCAGGTCGCCGGCCTTCGCCGTCACGTCGGTGAACTTGCCGGCACCGGCGTTGCGGAACAGCTTGCACGCGCCGTCCGGTTGCGGCACGAACACGTCCGGCTTGCCGTCGCCGTCGAAGTCGGCCACCGCCGGCCCGACGCGACCCGTCTTGTACGCGATGCCGCTGTCGGCCACCGCCTCGAACTTGATGCCGGTGTTGCGGAGCAGCGTGCCGGTGCCGCCGCCGAACAGCACGTCTTGCTTGCCGTCGCCGTCGAAGTCGGCCACCGCCAGGGTGTCGCCTTTGGCCGACCCGCCCAGCCCCCACTCGGCGGAGGCGTCCTTGAACCACGGCGGGCCGGTGTACCCCTCCTGCCCGGCCCCGAAGTAGAAGCCGTACGCGCCGCCGGTGTTGTACACCTTCATCACCAGCCGGTTCTTGCCCGGCTTCAGCTTGAGCGTCAGCTTCACCTGATCCGGGGCGACCGCCTGGGCCTTAAACTCGCTGTGCAGCTTCTCGCCGTTCAGCCAGATGGTAATGGCGTCGTCGAACCCGAACGACGCCGGCAGGTCCGCCGCCGCCGCCGTCTCGATCTCGCGGGACAGGTACGTCACGCAGTTCTCGCCGAACGCCGTCAGGTCGGTCACGCCGTTGTCCTCCCACGCCTGCTTCGTCCACTTCACCTCCATGTCCCGCTTGCCCTTGTACACCTTGGTGGTGTCGGCGTCCTTCGTCAGTTCGGTTTCCGGCTCGAACGGGGTGTCGTTCGTCTTCGGCACGTCCTTCATGTTGCGGAACGGGCCGACGGAGTGCCACGGGCCGACCTTCGGCGGGGCGGTCTTGGCGACGGCGTCGTCCGGGCGGTGGTTCAAGTACACCCGCAGGCCGTACGCGCCGTTGGCCAGCAAGATGTCCGGCTTGCCGTCGCTGTTGAAGTCGCCCCACGCGGCGGCCGTCAGGTGGTAGCCGTCTTCGACCGGCAGCAGTTTGGTGTCGTCGCGGAAGGTGCCTTTGCCAAGGTTCGTGTACAGCCGCGGGCCGGAGGTGGTGGCGAGCAGCAGGTCGGGCTTGCCGTCGCCGGTGTAGTCGGCCCACACCGCGCTTCGGGCACCGCCGCTGAACCCCGGCAGCGTGGCCTCGCTGTACCCGTCGTCCCCTTGCAGCATCAGGTAGACCTTGTTGCCCCCGCACAGGCACACGTCGGGCTTGCCGTCGCCGTCGATGTCGAGCACGCTGACGGCTTGCGCGTCGGCCTCGCCCTTGCCGAGTGAGGCCAGCTTCTCGAACCCCGGCCAGCCGGTCAACTTCCGCACGTCGTCGTTAGCCCCGCCCCAGCTCACGAAGTCGCGCTTCGGGTTGTAGTCTTGCAGCTTCAGGCTGGCCTTCAGCTTCTGCACCTTGGCCGTCTTCTTGTGCAGCAGCTCCTTGTCGCCGTCCACGAGGCACGGCACGGCGATCTCTTTGTTGTCCAGGATCTCCTTGATCGCGGCGGCGCACTTCTCCGGCTTGCCGAAGTACGAGCGCAGCAGGAACGGCTCGGCGTGCGTCATGCCCCACCACTCGCCCTGCGGGTACGCCTGGTACCAGTTGCCGCCGATGAACGTCTCGCTCGAACTGCCGTTGTGGAAGAAGACGGCCGTCTTGCCCACCTCCGCCCAGTTCATGATCTCCTGCCACTCGCCAGGCCGCAGGCCGTTCTTGCCGATGTTGTGCTTGATGGTGGTGGCCTCCATCTTCCCCTTCACGTCCGCCACCTTGCGGTAGACGATGAGCTGGTTCGCCTTGTCCACCTTGTCCACCACCATCGTGCAGATGACGGTGGACTGCTGGACGATGGCCCCGAACGACATCGGGGCTTCGACGTAGGCAGCCGCCGACCCGACGGCGAGGGCGGCGGCCAGCAGGGCGAGGCGGAAGCGGGGCATGACGGGGCCTCGGAGGTTATTTCTTCTCTTCGGACTTGGACTTTTCGACGTACTTCCAGGTCAGGTCTTTGCCGACGGGGAAGGCGAACCGCACCTCATCCACCACCCCGTTGATCTTCATCTTGGCCGTGCCCGAGCGGTACTTGTCCTGGTGGATCACCAGGATTGGCTGCTCGTCGCCCCCTCCGATCAGTTCGATCTCCACCCCCTCGGTCGTCTCCACGCTGCTCGTCCACGCCCGCGACTTCTCCATCCCCGTGCGGACGGTGGTGCCGAACTCGCTCTCCCAGCCGGTGAGGGTGTTGCTCGAGTACCCGCTCTCGCTGCCCGACCCCCAGGTGTGCTCACCGCCACCGCCGAAACTGAAGACACCGATGCCGACCGACCCACCGCCGCCGATGGTGGTCGAGTCCGATGACCGGGACGACGTACTGTTGCCCGACGAAGACTCCTGCCTCTGGCGTTGGGTTTTGCGGATCTCCACGTCCATCCGCCGGACGTCCGCCACCGTCACCTCGTGCCGGGTGGTGAGCGACTTCCGCAGCACTTTCTTCTTGTCCTTGGGGTATGTGATCCGCTCCACGGCGGTTGTGACGAAGAACACTTCTTCGTCCAGCCGTACCGACTCCAGGGTGGTCTTCGACTTGTACTCAGCCATTTTGCCGACGGCGGTGTTCAGCAGGGTTTCTGCCAGTTTGAACTTCGGGTCGAGTTGGAGTGCTTCGCGGTAGTCGGCTACGGCTGATGCGTATCGCCTCATAAGAAAATACTGCCCCCCACGGCAGACGTGCAGGGCCGCCGCCTGTTCCGGGGCCAACTTCATCGCGGTGGTGTAATCCGCCAACCTCGTCTCGTAACTGCCCCCCATCACCGCCCGGCGGATGTACGCGTCGGCGTCCTTTGGGTTCTGTTCGATTGCCTTGGTGGCTTCGCTAGAAATTTTGGACGTATCGAACTGAAATAGACTTGGCAGTAGTTTCCGCTGGATCAGGTACACACACCCGGCGTACGGAGGTTCGAGCTCGACCACCTTGATGTAGTCGGCCGTTGCCTTCTCCAACCTTCCCTTCTGCCGCGCGACCTCAGCCCGCAGAATGTAGAAGTCGTAGTATCCGGGAGAGAGGTCGATGGCGGCGGTGCAGTCGGCAATGGCGTCGTCATGCCGCTCCTTCAGGAAGTGCAGGCGGGCACGACCCTTGTAGGTGTGGGCGAATTTCGGGTTGAGTTCGATCGCCTTGGACAGGTCGGCGATGGCGCTCTCCAAGTCGTTGTTATGTTCGTGAAGGCTTGCCCGGCCCACATAGTGGAACGGATAGAGCGGTTCCAGGCCGATCACCGTTGTGCAGTCGGCGATGGCCGCCTTGTAGTCCTTCTGACTCATGTATGCCGTGCATCGAGACATATATGCCTTGGTGCTACTCGGGTCACATTGAATCGCGGTAGTGTAATCCATGATGGACAAATCGGTCTTGCCCAAATAGAAGTAAGCGTGCCCCCGGTCCAAATACGCCTGAGCGTCCTTCGGGTCGAGTCGGATTGCCGTGGTCAAGTCGGCTAAGGCTTCTTCGTGTTTGTTACTACTGGTATACGCAGTACCTCGCTGCCTGTAGGCCTTCGCGAAGCCACTGTTCAGTTCGATGGCCTTGCTGTAGTCGGCGATGGCCTTGTCGGTGGCGTAGGCCTTGAGATGCTCATCGCCCCGCTTGAGGTACCCTTCGGCGGTGGTGGGTTCATCCGCACGGGCACCGCCGGCGAGAACGACCGCCACGGCGACCGCGACGAACAGGGGGGCACGCATGACGGTTGCTCCACGAACGCAGGAAAGTGCGTTTCCGGACGATTCGTAATTCTAAGCCCGGCATTTGAGCCACGCGACGGAATTCCTGCCGCCAAGCCGCTCACTTCTTCAGCTTGCCCAGCCGCTCCTTGGCGGCCTTGTGCCAGTCGCTGTCGGCGGGGGTGTCTTTGATGACCTTGTTCAGCAGCTTCTCGGCGTCGGTCGGCTTGCCGTCCAATTCGAACGCACGGGCGGCTTCGAGCAGGGCGGCGAACGTCAGGTCGGGGTAGTCGTAGGTGTACGGCACCAGCAGGAGCGAACTGACCGCGTCGGCGTACTTCTTCTGCGCCAGCCGGCTCTGGCCGATTTGCAGTTGCGCCTTCGCCGCGACTTCCGTTTGTGTGGCCGCGATGACCGCCTCGAACGCCTTCACCGCCTCGTCGTGCTGCCCCTTCGCCTGCTGAATCATGCCCAGGCCGTACCGCACCTCGGCGGCGAACGGGTTGCCCTGACCGTAGCGGGCGAGGTGCGCGTCGAACGTGGCCTTGGCGTCGTCCGGCTTGTTGGCGGCCAGTTGGGCGTGCCCCAACCGCAGCACGGCGCGGTCGCTGATGCCGCCGACGTTGTGCCACTCCCCTTTGTCGCGGAACGGCAACAGCTTCTCGACCGCCTTCGCGTGCTCGCCGGCGGCGGCGTAGCTCTCGCCGGCCCGGTACATCGCCTGCACCCGGTGGGGCGACTTCTCGTTCGCCGTCACGGTGTCGAACTGCTTGGCGGCGTCGGCGTACTGCTTGGTGGCGAACAGGCTGCCGCCCAGCCGCAGGCGGATGCGCTCGGTGGTGTCGGGCGGCACCGGGCGGTCGGCCGGCTCCTTGTCGAGCGCGTCCTTCAGCAGCTTGACCACCTCGGCGTGGGCGTCCCGTTCGGCGAGCAGTTCGGCGTACTCCAGTCGGGCGTCCACTGACAACGCGGTGTCAGCGAAGTCGTCGGTCAGCTTCTTGTAGGCGTCGAACGCCCGCGTCTCGCACCGTGTCAACGGCACCTTGCTCCGTGGCACGACCACCGCCGGCGAGTTCGGCGGCAGCTTCGCCTGGACGTCCTTCTTCACCTGCTCCATCGCCAGATACTTCTCCTCGTTGGCCAGCTCGCGGAACGCCCACGCCGCCTCGTAGTACATCCGCGCGCGGGCGGGGTCGGCCGGCAGCGGCTGCTTCAGTTCGTCCGCCCGTCGCACCCACGCCTCGGCCCCCTCGTAGGCCGCGTTCCGACCTTGCTGAATGGCCTGCTCGGCGGCGTTCTTCTTGTTCGGGTCGTTCCCCGCCTGGTTCCGCAGGGTGCCGCCGTCCTGGATCTGCTTGCGGGCCTCGAACTGCCGGCACTCCCCCGCCCGCAGCGCCCCCTCCGCCCCCACCGGCTTGTCCTTCACCGCCGTCGCCACCTCGTCGAGCAGCTTGCGGGCGTCGGCCCACTTCTGCCCTTCCAGCAGCGCGACGCCGTGGTGGTACTTCAGCAGGTGCACCCACTCGGCCCGCTCCTTGTCGGCGGCGAGCGTGCCCTCGTACTGCTTGCGGGCGTCCTCCATCACCTTCGCCGCGTCGGCCGGCTTGTTCTCTTGCCGCAGCATGGTGGCCAGGTGCAGGGCGGCGAGCGGCGCACTCGGCGTGGCCTTCGTCGCCTCGTTCGTGAACACGCTCCGCAGGTCGTTCATCGCCCCGCCGCGGTCGCCTTGCAGGGCTTTCACCTTCGCCAACTCCAGCGTGGCCGTGCCGACGAGCGGGTCTTTCGGGTACTCCTTGCCCAGCCGCTCGAACGCCGTGCGGGCCAGTTGCAGCGTCTGGTTCCGCTCGTTCGGGTCGGCCAGCGTCGCGCCCAATCGCTTCTGACAGTAACCGAGTTTGAGCAGCGCGGCCGGGGCTTCGGCGGCTTTGGCGTTGCCGCTCACGAAGCTGTCGAACATGCCGGCGGCGGCGGTCAGCTTCTCGCGGGCCTTATTCTCTTCGAGCGCGTCGTCGCCCACCTTCAGCGGCGTTTGGCGAAGGAGGATGTCGCCGAGCAGGTACGCGGCGAGCGACAACTCGCCACTGCGGTCCGGGCCGGGGATGGCTTCGAGCAGCTTGGCCGCGTCGTCGAGCTTGCCGAGTTGACTCAGGCAGACGGCCGCGCCGAGCCGGGCGTGGTTGGCCCGCTCGAACTCCGGGAACTTGGTCGCCACCTCCTTGAACTTGCCGACCGCCTCGTCGTACTTCTGCTTCAACTCGTCCGCCTTGTTCTTGTCGTTCAGCTTGGCCACGTCCATCGCGCGGGCGTAGGCGTTCTCGGCGCTGCGGAAGGCGACCGCGCCGGTGAGCGTGCTCTGCGGGAAGGTGCGGCGGAACTCGGTGGCGCGGTCGTCGGACCGCTGAAACTCGCCGGCCGTGCCGAGCACCGTGGTCAGCCGTTGCAGCACCTCTTCGCGCCGCACCGCGGGCAACTGGTTGTTCTCGTTCCACAGCCCTTCGTACACGCCGGCCGCGTCCTTCGGCAGCTTGGCCACCGCCAGCGTGTCGCCCAACTCGAACAGCATGTCGTACCGGCGGGCCTTCGCGTCCGGGTCGGCTTGACTCATGTCGCGGGCCTTGTCGGCCGCCTTGCGGAGCGTCTCGACGGCCGCTTTCGTCTGCTTCTCCCGCTCGGCCGGGTTGTTCGGGTCCACGCCCTGGGCCAACCCGAACTGGGCCTTGCCGAGCCAGAACTGCGCCTGGTCCGCCAGCCGCGGAGTCTTCTCGGCGACGGGGGCGAGCGTCTTCACGGCCTCGTCGAACTGCCGCTGTTGCACCTGACAGAAGCCGACCCGCAGCAGCGCATCCGCCGCCAGCGGGTCGGCCGGGTTCGCCTTGATGAACGCCTGGAACTTCTCCATCGCCTCGCCGAACTTGCCGCCCTCGTACTTCAGCCCGGCCGTGTGGAAGCCGGCGCCGCTCACGAACTCCGGCGTCGGCCCCGTGGCGAGCGCCCGCAGGCGGGCCAGCTCGAACGGCTGCCCCTTGAACTTGTTCGGGTCTTTGACCGCCTCCACCGCGGCGGCTTTCGCCTTCTCGTAGTCAGCCAGCACCGCGTCGTAATGTACGCTCGCCTCGGCCTTCTCGTCTTGCAGGTGGTGAACGCGGCCGGTCAGGTAGCGGGCGTGCCCGCCGCAGGTGGGGTGCTTGAACACGTCGCCCTGATTGAGCGCGCGAAACGCCGCCTGCGGGTCTTTGTCGAGGAAGCAGGCGAGGCCGTGCTGGTACAGGCCGAGTGCCTTGTGCGGACTCTTGGCGAACGCCGGGTCTTTGGTGAACGGCTCGGTCGTGCCGCGGGCGTCTTTGAACTTGCCCAGCCGAATCTCCGCCTCCGCCTGATCGCACTGCGCCTTCGCCGACCAGTCGGCTTCCTTCTTCTCGGCGTACCACACGCGGGCGGCATAGAACCACTTCTGCGCCTCGGCGTACTTCGCATCCGCGTTCTTCTTCGCGTCCGGCCCGCCCTTCTCCATCTCCTTCAACCCGAGCAGGCGGAAGCAGGTCGCGTACTGGTACATGGCCGGCCCGCGGTCCGCGAACCCGCCGTCCTCCGCCGGCTGCTTCAACAACTCGGTCGCTTTGGCAATGTCCGGCGCATCGGATGTGAACTGCATCCCGGCCAGACCGAACTTCGCGCCGAGCGCCGCCCGCGTGTTGGCGAATTTCTGAAGCACCTCGTTGAACTTGGCGGCGGCGGTGTTCGGGTCGTTCGCCTTCAGCGCGTTCTGACCGGCGGTCAGGGCTTGTTCCGCCTGCTGCTCCGGGTTCATCGGCTGCTGGGCAACAACCATCGCCGACGCAAGGAGGGCGAACGGCACGGCGAGCAGGCCACGCGGGAGGGGCATCGGCAGGCTCCGGGTGAAGTGAGGTGTAGACGGCGGGCGCGGGCGGACGGTTCCACCGCGGTGGTGCTATTGTGGGCGAAGTGTGTGGGTCGCGTCAACAATTCCGACGGAAGCGGGCCTGTTGGTTTTGGCGAACCCGGCCCGCAAGGGCCGCGGGTGGCGAACACGCAAGGAGCGGCCGGGTTGACCCCGGCTGATCCGGACCAGCCGGGGTCA